>JADFNE010000102.1 GCA_022563535.1 Myxococcales bacterium | reverse complement strand
CGAACTGAATCAAGCGGTGACCGAGCGCGTAACCCACGTCCGCTGGTCCGGTTTGGCGAAGAACCATCATGGCTCCATCGCGATTCGAGATAACGACACACTCCAGCTGATCGAGCGGTACTCGTCCGGCGGGATCCTTCCGCACGAAGTCAGACTGCTCGAGGACGGCAAGCACATCGCGGTTGCAAACTACGGTTCAACGAAATGGCCGGAGGGTTCAACAGGCTACGACCGCTACATCGTGGAGCCGTGTCTCAATTTGATCGAGCTCTCGAGCGGCAAGATCGTCGAACAATTTCTCGGCGAGCCCGCGACTGCCGAGTTCAGACATCTGAGTGCGTACAATCGCGAACGGATCTTCGTACTTCAGAATGCCCAGATGTCGATCGGTGCATTCCACTCGCTGATGAGCGAGAAGACCGAGCCGTACCGCACGTTCAAGCAAAAAACAGAATTCACCGCTGGAGCGCCGCTGCCGCTGCTCCATTTTGACTTTGATCGCCCCGAGGGTCCGCGCCGGGATCTCACCTGCGAAAACCTGGCCGACATGACCCGAGGCCAGAGTGTCGAGTACGATCCCATTCACGACGAGGCGATCGCATCATTCCCTCAGTCCGGCACCATCATCGCTTTCTCCGGCAAGACCGGAGCCGCAAAGGTGATCGATTGCACGAGTCTCGGTCTCACCCACCCCCGCGGAGTCGCGATGCATCCCGACGGCAAACACTACGGTGTGGCCGGGGATGCAGCGAATCTGTTTGTCTTTGAGCGTGGCACGCACCGACTGGTGCGCGAGCGATGTAGTTACACAGCCATGCATCGGCACAGCCACATGGCAGCCGGTTGAGCGACTCTGGCCGGTGCGCGCAAGGGAGCTGACCTGCTCTCTACTGCTCCCAATCACAGCTGCACCGCACCGAAAGCGTGTCGGGAAGCGGATCGTTCTTCGACAGGTAGAGACAGGCTTCCACGAACTGATTGTTTAGAATGTCGGCGACGGCCAACGTGACGGGTCGGCGACCCAACTCGTTGCCATCTTGAGCATCGAGGAAGGTGGCTACACACTCAACTGTCCCCGGTTGGGGCTTGGTCACCGCGGGGGCGGGCTCGCCGCCATCACAACCAATCGCCAGGAGAAGAGCGCAGACCGTTGCAATGACCAGGTGGTGGGGATTCATGGAAGTTTCAATACCTTCGGCAAGTCGCAGTCCCGCAGGACCATGAAGAGATAATCGGAAAGCGGCGCGTCGAAGGTATAGCGTAACTCATGGATAAGTTTCCCTAGGGCGGGCTCTGGGGTCGTGACCGTCGCGATGTCGATTCTCTGGCTCCCAATGCGGGCCAGGTCGGGCATAAGGGGTGGTACGCGACCCATTTGCTTTCGCGTCAGCGCGGTCGACACGACGAACAGACCGTCCGGACTGAAGACCCGCAGCACGTTCTCTCCCTCAACTTTGAGTTGTGGAACTTCTCCCTTGATGGTGGTAGGGATCAGGTCGTAAACCGGGTGTGACGCGGCATCGAGGCGCGGATCGTAGCCGCAACGAGAGTTCCCCAGCCCCACAATCGGCGTTCCCGGCGGTCGCTTCGCCAGTTCCTCACGCACGAGGGCACCCATCCGTGCGTGCAACTGCTGTCGCTCCATGGGATCGGGTCGGTCACCGTGATACGCGGCGAAGAGCCCGCATAGCAAGACTGGAGCAATCAGATGAGGCCAGCGGAATGGCCGACGCCACATGCTCGCCGCAAAAATGGCAATGCCGAGGAGGGGCAAATAGAGCTGACGATTACTGGGATAGTTGGTGAATGACACCGCGGCGCGACTGATCAAGGGAGGGGCCAAGAGCGCGAGATAGACCACAAGACCAAACAACGTGGCGGGTCGGCGTCCAAGACGCAAGCCCGCAAAGCCAACCGTCGCTAGCAGACAGGCCAATACCAAAGGTTGGGACACCCACCGAAGCAATGAGATCGGTTGCCAGCGCATCACGCCTACGAAGGATCGCACGAGGTAGCCATAACCGTCCGCCGCAGCGATCCCAAAGAACTCACCCAGCCCTGCGCGATAGGATGAGTCGGTGAGAGTGGCGTCTTGCGCATTCGCCCAGATGATTGCGAAGTAGACCGGATAGATGGAGAGGAGTGTCGCGCGCATCCCGAGTGTTAGGGCGCGCGTTGAGTGAGTTTTTGCTGCGACGAGATCGATCCCTAGCAACAAGATAGGCACCGCGATTGCAGCTTCGTAGCTGGTGATGGCAATGAATCCGAATAGCGGAACGGCCCAACCCACAATGCCGCCGCGCTGCACTCGGAATACCCATGCCGTGCCGGCGAGCAGGCTAAATAGCCCGGCCACAAGAATGGGCTGGCACGCAACCCAGTCGATCGGTTGATCGACGACCGGATGTAGCCCTAGCGGCGCGACCAGCAACGCCGCCTTCCTCGGGTCCTTGATCAGCCGTAGCAATAGAAAGAATCCAAGCCCACAGCTGATAAGGTGGAGCGCCAATGAAACGCGCTTGTAGGAGGGCGCATGACTTCCGAACAAACTCGCCTCGACCCCCAGCAACGCGCTCGGAAGCAACCGGACATAACGCCGCTGATAGCGCTCGTGCCCTCGGTACCAGGCGCTTCCGGAGCGTCCGGGAAAATCACCATTAAACACAAATGTGCGTTCTCGCAGCTCCGGCGAGTGCACGTTGGCGAATATGTACGGTTCATCACCTCCGAACGGACCCCGGGTATGTGGAAGCAAACCGGCAGCGATAACCAAAAGAGTTGCCGCCAGCAGCGCCAGAGTCAGTCCCCGCGAGATTTCGTGTTGCCTCGGTCCGCTCGAGCGACCGGGGGCGCCAGCGGCGCTCATCTAAAATCTCCCTGGGTGCAAAAAAGGTCCATTTGAACGCCGAATCATGAAATTCTATCCGATACGGTAGATGAGCCCCGAGGTTGATGCACGACATGAGAGATGCTGAACAGCGGTCGGACCTAACCGATCTGCGGAGACGACTCGAGCTTACACTTCGCGTGACAGCGGCATTTTGCTTCATCGGTCACGGTGTGTGGGGCACGATCACGAAGGCCAGCTGGCTCCCTTTCTTCGAAGCGATGAACATTTCTGAATCGTCGGCCTGGCAGCTCATGCCTCTCGTGGGTTGCTTCGATATCACATTGGGACTGCTCTTGCTTTGGAAGCCCCGCCGAGCAATTTTGCTTTGGATGTTCGGTTGGGCAGTCTTCACTTCTCTGCTCCGGCCCCTCGCGGGCTTCAGCCTGTGGGAGGTCTGGGAGCGGGCAGGAAACTTCGGTCCCCCCTTGATTCTGCTCGTGCTTGGCGGCGCAATGTCGGCCACGAGGCGGGATTGGTTCGGAAGGATGGATCTTCCTGACCTCACATCTGAACGCGTCAATCAACTCGAATTCTTGCTTCGCCTCGCCCTCGCACTTCTTCTACTCGGCCATGGCGCATTTGGTGCCTTTATGCAGAAGGCGATTTTGCTCGAGCATTGGGCATCCATCGGGATCGCGGCGACTCCGAATTTCCTCATTTCTGTTGGCTGGTTCGAAATTGCCTTGGCGGCGTCAGTGCTCCTGTTGCGGACTCCTGGCGTGCTGTGGTTCGTTCTCGCCTGGAAGCTCATGACGGAGTTTCTGTACCCGATCTCGGGCGGACCACTCGATGTCTTTGAGTTTGTCGAGCGCGCGGGCGCCTACGGAATTCCAATCGCGCTGCTCGCAATCAGTAGATGGCGAGCGAAGCCCAAGTTGGAACTCATCGGGTCAGAAGAACTGTCCTAGCTGGCCAGGGCAAGCTTTCGCAACGCAAAGATCGTGCGAAAGACGCGTGCCGAACGTAGGAAAAATAAGCTGAATTTTCAGTTCCGCCGATAAAATACAATAAGTCGAATAGCTCGATTGTTTGGGGAATTTGTCCGGTTCGGGGCATCTCCAGAAATACAGGAATCAGAGTAGTACTGTATGTCATCAAAACATTTCGGAATCGAGATGGCTCTCACTAAGAGGGGGCGAGTCAACAGAGCTTCGCGCAACTTGTATGTGGGGGCACATTTGGGGGCATATCTCAAAACCCGAACTGCACTCCCCCATCAAACTCAACCACTTAGCGCCCCAGTTCAATAGTGCTCGGCTCCACCATTTATTCTATCTACCCATGCCCAGAAAAACCTCCGCCATCAGCTCAACCTTGATGTCGTTCCCGTCTACTTGAACTCTGTAAGAGACCACTCCTTCGGTGGCAGGCGGCTCGAGGACGTTCCCCGTGGTGATGTCGAAGGTGGCCCCATGCCAGGGGCAGGTCACCGCCGTGCCGTTCACCTCACCTTCTGAAAGTGATCCTCCTCGGTGCGTACAGACGTCGTCGATGGCGTAATAGCCACCATCGCAATTGAATAGGGCAATCCTGCGCCCATCCGCCTCGACCGCTTTGGTCGTTCCAGGCGGTACATCGTTCGCTTCCGCGACTTTGATGAGTTGTCCCATTCGTTTGGCCTCCTCGAAACACCGAAGTCTCACACGTCAGGGGCGGCGCCGCTCCCCCACCCTGGCAACGTGAGTATTCTGCACCGAACACCGGCGCGAAGAAAATGGCATCACGCGATGGCTCACATTTTCAGCCCCAGTGCGGCGCGGTCGGGATGGCCCAGGGCGACGAGGAACATGACGCTCTTGCCCGCGGCGTGAGGCGAGAAAAACTCCGTCACCTCGTCGTCGAAGAAGGTCAGCCCGCTGGCGCCGAAGCGCTGGGCGTAGGCGGCGAGGTACAGGCGGCCTCCCGTGATGCCCCCCTCGAGCTGCGCAGCGCGGTAGCCGCGATTGCCGAACCGCGCCAGCACTGGAGAGAGGCTGGCCAGGCTGTAGATGTTCACCGCCGCGTCAGCTGGTAGCTCTTGGCCCAGGCCCAAACGGCCGGCCGTTCCTCGGAAGCTCCCCGCGCGCAGCAGCTCCAGCGAGCAGTCGCGGCGGCGGTAGTAGTAGGCCCCCGGAGACAGCCCCGCGACGGCGTGCACGATGAGGTAGAGGTCTAGGAGGCTCGCACCCGGCGGGTCCAGAAAGTCACCGGGCACGCCGCGCGTGGCGCGGTCGAGCACCGTGGAAAGCTCTTCGAAAGACAGCGAACGAGTCTTGTCGAATACCCGGGTCGAGCCGCGCCTTCGGATCACGGCGTCGAGCGACTCGCGTGGAAGTTCCGGCTCAGCCTTCGGCCGCAGCGGGTGCAGAGAGCCGGTCGCGACGGGCTCCTCCATCACAGGGGAGGGGCCGCGCCAGGCGGCCGCCTCGACGCCGTCCGCGAGGGAGGAGGCGGCGTGCTGCGCGCGGATTGCCGGATAATCGACCTCCGAGCGAGAGAGCGGCTCGGTTTCGAGTCGCAGCTCCGGCACGGGCGGGGCGGTCGGCGCCCTTCGCCCGGACCGACCGACGGCCACGAGCGCGATCGCACCCTCGCGCTCGGGGTCGAGACCGAGCAGCCGCTCCACGGGACGGTCTGCGAAGCCCATCACCAGCAGCGGCTCGAGCTGCGCGGATCCAGCCGCAGCGAGCAGGTTTGCGTGCAGCGTCCCTCCGTCCCAGAAACAGTGCCGGTAGGCTCGCGCCTGGTACTTCCAGGCGTTGCGCCAGTACGTCGAGGCGCTCGCGATGATCACCGGCGCGCGTACCAGGTCGGGACTTCGCCCGGACGCTTCGACGAGAACCGCGCGATAGTCGCCCTCGCGCAGTCTGCGAAGGGCGAAGTCGTGCGGACCGAAGTGATACACCCCGGCGGAAAGGCCCGGGAGCTCACCCGCGACGACGTAGAGATCGATGTGATGGAGCGCGCCGGTGTTCGGGTGGGCGCGGAACAAGATCTCACCGCCCGCATGGCGCTTGCGCTTCGTGATCCCCGCAGACAGATAGAGGATGCGGGAAAGGGTGGCGAGGTCTACGGTCCGCTCGCCGTCGCCATTCGTGGTCGGGGCAGTGACGGGGGGAGAGATCACCTCGAGCGCTGGAAGGTCGTTCCCTGGAGAGTTCTGCGGAAGCGGGATCGCCTCCAGATCTCGGTAGATCTTGAAAGGCAGCGGTTGGTTCTCAAGGTCGAGGAAGTGGCGGCTCGCGCGAACACTCTGCTCGCTGTGCTTGGTAGCCTCGTGATACTCGAGCGTGGCCGCCGTGGATCGGTTGGACATCAATTCAACCTCGGCCGCTCGGAGCTGCGAGATCTCGTGATCAATGCGTCACTTCGCGGCATCCTCTGACTCTGCTACACGTGCCCCGCCCGTGGGAAGCATAAACTGAGGCTTTCGGATCGCGCTGCGCCGGTGCTCGGCGTCGAGGTACGTATCGGGACCGCAGAGTCGCGGAGACTGCGCCGGGCTTCGGCCGGGGCTTGCGCTCAGGATAGCGCGATATCGCCCTCGACTCGGTGGTCCAGCCCGATGCTCTCGATTTGGACGCGCGCGGTCGCCTTCAACTTCTCTCCGCCCTTGAGCCGGCCGGCCTCGACCGCCCTGCGCACGGCGCTCTCGATCTCGCGCTGGGAAGTCACACCCACCTGCTTGAGAAACTTGCGCACTTCGATGTTGAACGTGTCCTCATTCATAACGGCCTCGCGGTTCGTCGACAGTAGCCTCCGCCCAAACCCCTTGGAGCGAGCGTACACCAGAGCGCAAGGAGACGTAGACTTCCGACCGGTGACCAGCCACCTAAGGGTCACCCACCTGGAAACCTCCCATTCGTTCTCAAAATCAGTACGCCGCGAGGCAGAACTCTTCCCCGCGGTGGAACAGGGCGATCCAGGATGTTATGAGACGGAGCTGGTTAATAGATCACGGTGCCGTCAACCATTCCACCGGGCCACCCATCATCGGCCGGAAATAACAAATCATCCGGCCATCTTCGCCCGCGGTTGCCGATTCAGCCCAGGGCGCAACGCCGTGCACGATCAAGCGGTGGGCGATAAATGCTTCGCCCGGCATGGCGGCAATCTCCACCCGCTTGCAGGTTTCAAACACCGTTCGGCGCATCTGGTGATAAACTTCGGTGATATCCTCGTCACCCCACTGGTCGGACGGTAAGTCGTCAAAGCGCTCGTTGACTGCTGCACGAATAATTTCGTGCGAACCCTCCCAGACAACAAACGGGGACGCATCCGCACTGAATTCAACCATCGGGATGCCAAGTATAAAATGGTGGTATTCGCGAAGATGCCTGCGCCGATCCACGCCTTCCGGCAGCAGGCCATCGACATGGGCCGCATCGCGGTCGCGCCGATACCGAAAAGCGGCAGCGGACTCGGATTCCATCGGCTGGGGATAGCGCGGGTAGCACACGGAAACCTGTCCGCGGTCCCATTCAAATCCCGAAAGCCCCAATGACTGCCGAATAAAACTGATTGCAATACCGCATACAGGACCGCTGTTTCCAACCGCACCGGAGGTATCGTTCGGCAACGCATTGACGCCGGCGAACCAGGTACCACCGCAGCGCAACCACCGGGCATTCTTTTTCGCTTTTACCGCTTCACGTGCCGATGGAAGTGCGCGCTCCACCCATTCGACCAGCGCGAGATCGTATTCAAATCGGCGCCAGCCCTTTTTATAAAAAGATTCGCTGTTCACGGCTCACAGAATGGGCGGACGCACACAATCCAAACCACGGTCATCTTCACATTATGCCGTGAACACGAAACGAGACCACCGTCAAGGTAGATTCTCTCGACAAGCGTATCGGCTTCGCTAGACGGTGCAGCGAATCGAACCCTGTCCGTCCTCAATATCGGTACACCGTGATTTTGCAGGATTTTTCGCATCCGACGAGGGCAGTTCACCGAACGCTCACGAATTAACTCATTAGAATCGGTCTTCTTTGGCAACTGACCCCCAGCTTCGGATAAGTGTGAACGTATGAGCCCGGCCCGGCCGTCGCGAGACGTAAGGAAGGCAGGCTGAGCCGGAAATGCCCCGTGCTTTCAGGGTGTTGCAATTGAGACGCTCTGAGTGCTGAATGTGTCTGAACGCAGCAGGGTTATACTCATCGGCGCTTCGCAGAAACGCCGCTTCTATTTACCTACCAACCTGCGCTGCTTATCGCCGGGGAAGATGAGTCCGGGACACCCAGCACCTGGGGGCAACTTTGGGGGCAACTCGAAAAAATCGAACAGCACTTCGCCAACGAACTCAACTGGTTACAAGCCCAGTTCAATGGAGCTCGGCTCCACCATTGGATCTTCTTGGACGCCCTCGTACACCCAAACTCAACGTATGCATACTAGAGGTTGTTGGGATATGGAATTCGGCGCGATCCTGGCGAGTGTCGCTAGCATGTCCTACACGCTTTCGAATATTCGATGAGTCACGCAAGGCCGGTGTGAAGAAGTAGGCGTATTCAATGATCGACCGCAACCATCTTAAAACACTCATCGCTAGCGAGGCCGCCGAGTTCGAGGCGCGGCACCCCAGGTCGAGCGAACTATTCAAGCAGGCTGGCGGCGGATTGCTAGGTGGCGTTCCAATGTCTTGGATGACGGCATGGCAATCCCGATTTCCGATCTTCGTAGAACGGGCTGTTGGATCGCGTGTCACTGATGTCGATGGCCATGACTACATCGATTTCTTTTACGGCATAACAGCCGCGATGTTCGGCCACGCGGTCCCGGCGGTGGTAGACGCGATCACCCACCGCGCTCAAAACGGAACCACATTCATGCTGCCCACCGAGGATTCGGTTTGGCTCGGCCGCGAGTTTGCGCGGCGGTTTGGGCTGCCCTCGTGGCAGATCGCTCTGACCGCCACCGACGCCTGCCGTTTCACTATCCGCACAGCGCGCGCCCTGACGAACCGCCCCAAGGTTCTAGTATTCGACGGCTGCTACCACGGCACCGTTAGCGACACCATGGTACGTCTCTGTAATGGCGAGATGCGGCCATTGCTCGATGGCCTCAATTTTGGGCGCGACCTGTCGGAGACTACACGAATCATCCAATTCAACGACATCGAGGCCCTGGAAAAGGCGCTCGCGCCAGGCGATGTTGCCTGTGTTCTGTGCGAGCCGTTGCTGACCAACGGCGGCATGGTGTTTCCCGACGACGGGTATCACGATTCCCTGCGCCGCCTGACCCGCAACGCCGGAACCTATCTCGCCATCGACGAGACCCACACTATTTGCGCTGGCCCAAGGGGCTACGCCGTTGCCAACGACCTGGAGCCCGATTTCCTGGTGTTCGGTAAATCCATCGCCGGCGGTGTGCCGGCCGCGATTTACGGCTTTACCGCCGAAATCGCCGGGCGCGTCGGTGAGTTGCTGGCCGGCGGCGGCGACCCGGGTATCGGCGGAACCCTCATGGGCAATGCGATGTCGATCACGGCCCTGCGTGCATGCTTTGAACACGTCATGACTGAGTCCAATTATGCCAAGATGACCGACCTCTGCGGCCGCCTCGTCGATGGCATGACGGACGTCATCGATACCCACGCCCTACCCTGGCAACTGTCGTCTCTGGGCGCCCGAGCCGAGCTGCA
>JADFNE010000101.1 GCA_022563535.1 Myxococcales bacterium | reverse complement strand
AGAGCAACCTCCAGCGAGCGCATTCCGTCTTCCGGCGTCCACAAGAATGCGTCTAGATCGCCGTTGTCGATCAGCGAATAGCCCACAACGCGATTGCCGTCGCTCGAGACGTCGTTGGCGTTGCTGTTGGCACGATCGTCGGAGAGGAAGCCGAGCCCGTGCATGCCGTCGGCTTCGGTCCAGCGGAACGCCTCGAAACCGAACTGTCCAACGATCGCGTCGCCGTTGTTCGAGATGCCCCGCGCCAGTCCGGGCCCCTCCCTGTCGGGCAGGCTACCGAGATTCTGCATGCCCGCACCCGGCGTCCAACGGAAGGCTTGGGTCGGTGAGGAGCTGAATCCGACGATGATCAGACCGGCGTCGCCCGCAATCGCATTCGCGCGGCTGCGCGTGCCGCCTGGCAAGAAGCCGATGCCGCCATGGGGCCCGCGCCTCCTCCAAAAAAAGGCTTGCCCCTCGGATTCCCCCACGACAACAGAGCCATCACTCGAAACATCCAAAGCGGTGCCAAACAGCGCGCCTAAGGTCTGCGTGCCTAAGGCGGCCGTCCACCAGAAGGCGAAGCTGTCGGTGAATCCGACGACCGCCGAGCCGTCGGCGTTGGTGCCATGGATTTGCGGCGATCCCGCGATCGGAAGGATTTCCCTCGCCACCCCGGAACGCGAGAGCGTCCAGCGGTAGGCGGTTCCCGCGGCGGCGCCGACGACGACACTGCCGTCGGCCGAAACCCGCGGATCGGCCGACCGCGTGAGGACCTCGTAGAGAACACTCGACGAAACGGGGGCCGCGTAGGCGAAGGCCGACACACAGCAGATCAGAGCCAGCAGGCGTTTCGACATCGGGCCTCCGGGGATTCAATCCCTACGGGTGTCGCTGACACGCCGCAATGTGGTGACTCCCCGACCGATGTCGCCACCCAGGTTGCCCGCCTCAATCCTTTCACAGTTCGACGGATCAACGCTCTTGCTGCGCGACGCTTCCACTCTCTCACAGTTCGACGGATCCAGTCAACCGACGCGCTCGCCCGTGTGATGAGTTCGGTTTACGGCGCATCTAGAAGGGCAACAGCGCTGCGCTTTGTGACCGCTGCTTGGCGTTGGGGCGAGATTTCCCGCGCCGGTCAGGCGCTAGGCGGGCGGGCCGCGATTTAGAAACCTGCCATCGCGATCGGAGCGTCTGCGGGTGCCCTATCCATCGGGGCTGGTTGAGGCTTGGCTGGGAGTGATTGATGGGTGTCTGGGAGCGGTTGATTGGCGGCTCCGCGGATGCGGATCAATCCGTCGACGGGTTCGAGTTCCGCTCGGAACGCTGCCAGTGGCTGGGCTTCGACACGCCTGAGACTCCAGCTAAAGGCATCGCCCGCGATCCGAATGACATGACGGTCTCTGGCAGCGAGGTCGATCTGCCAGCCGTCGGCTCCGCGCTGAAAGAAGTGAGGAGGAGCGAGGGGGTCGCTGATCGCGTAGAGCATCGCAACCTGTTCTCGCTCGATGACCGCGACCGACCCCGCCCGGTGGCTGCGCGCCATCAGATCGAGGTAGACCGGGGTCGGACGCCACTGGGAGAGCAGCGCGCGAGTGTCGGCGCTGAAGATCCCGACGGAGAGGTCGAACCCGCCGTGCTGCAGCCAATCCAGGTAGCGGTCGTAGGTTTCCCGTACACTGGCTCCTGCCGCGTAGGCCAATCGAGCGCTGGGATCGAGCGGTATCGGTAGTGTCGCGAGCGGCTCGTCGATGGTCGCCGATGCACCGGCTCCGCCGGCGCCATAGTGTCCGGCGGCATCCAGATTCAGCGCGGTCGAATAGGTTCCGGCGAGCAATGCGCTCCGCACGCGCAGGCGCACCACGCGGAGGATGAGTCGCAAATCCAGGCTGAGTCGATCCGACTCGACCGGCAACAGGTGCTGGCGAGCCAACGCTCCTGCCATTGCATCGAGTAGATGCGGTTCGAGCGCGTAGCCCATCTCGATCCTCGAGCGGCCGTTTACGACGTCGACCAAGAGAAGCAGTCCGCGCGCGCCAGGACCGAATCCTATTGCATCCAACGATTCGAAGGTGCGGGCTCCGAATTCCGCGAAAGACTCGTCTTCCGCAGGCGTGACGAAGAGGACGCGTGCGTCTATTTTCAGCTCCCGATTCAGTGATTTCAACTGGGCCTCGACTTCCCGGGCCTGCTGTGCGGTTAGATGGCCCTCGGGATCACTGAGCCGCCCGCCATCCGGGAACTTTGTGACGACCGTCCCCGGGTGGGAACGATCCGGTAGAACGCTGCGGAGCAGGCTCCACGGAAGCGCATTGAGCCGGGCCGACAGTCGTGCCGAAGCTTCGTCATAGCGTCGTCGTTCCAAGGCGATGCGGTTGAGCATTCCGGTGACTTCGTCTCGGATGGCCCTGCGTTCCTCAGGGTTTTCAGCCGCCATGGAGTTGGTTAACGCCGTGAAGGTCGAGGTCAGGGCTTGACTCCGTTCGAGCTGCGCCTCCAGCTGCTTGCGACGCTGATCGGTCTCGGCTTCCAGGCGTGCGAGATCTTGATGAGCCCACAGCGCGAGGGATGTGGTGACGGCGGCGACGCAACCCACACCGACGGCCATTCGACGCACACTGTGCCTCCAGCGCGCCGCACTCTCAGTTGCTCCTGCGAGGGTCTCGAGGCGTTTTGCGACGATCGCGGCCGATTCCGGCCGATCGGAGGGATCCTTTGCCAAGAGTTCAGCGACGAGGCTCCGGACGTCGCGATCGAGCCGATCCATCCCATCGGGCGCATCCGAAACGATGCGTCCCAGATGCGCGGACAGGGACGATGCGGGAAATGGCAGCGCGCCGGTTAGGATGTGAATCAGGACTGCGCCAAGGCTAAAGAGATCCGCCCGGAAGTCGACGTTTGCGTGTGTGACCTGCTCCGGAGACAGATAGTGGGGGCTGCCGATGATTCCCTGCTCCGCATCGTGATCGAGTGGATCGGGACGCCACTGGCACAGGCCGAAATCGGTGAGCTTGGCCTCACCGCGCTTGGGGAGCAAGACATTCGAAGGTTTCAGGTCGCGATGGACGAGGCCTTCCCGATGGACGATGGCCAGTCCCCGCGCGATAGCGGCCCCGATCCGCAGGCCCTGATTGCGTGCCATCGGCCCAGCCCGACGCAGACGAAGTTCGAGCGACTCTCCTTCGATGCGTTCCATCAAATAATAGGCCTGCGGTTCGTCCCCAACCCGTGCGATTCCCGCGTCGAGGATGGTCACGAGGTTCGGGTGGAAGAGGTGGCTCGTCGCGCGCATCTCGCGTTCGAACCGCTGGTGAAATTCGCTGTCACCAAGCCCGGCTTCAGCGAGGCGCCGCGTATCGATTACCTTGATCGCCACGGGACGCGAGAGACTCGGATCAAACGCATCGTAGACGACGCCCATTCCGCCACGTCCCAGTTCGCCTCGGATTTCGTAACGCCCGATACGCTCGGGGAGCTCGAAGAGGGCGTTGAGGGCGCCGTCGCGAATTGCCGCGCGTCGTTTCGGATCGAGTCCGGCTTTCATGATCCATTTCCTTGGGGGAGTACTCGCATCAGCAACGAGCGGCGCCAGGAGTCGAGGCGCCCGTGTTCGGGGTTGCAGGCCTCGTCGCCTGCGAGAGCGCGGCCGAGAACTTTGCGGGCCCGCTGGAGCCGTTTGCGGCTGGTGGCTGCGCGAATCCCCAGAATCTGCGAGATCTCGTCGTGCGAGAAGCCGTCCGCGCGGTGGAGCTCGAGAACGATGGCTTGCTCATCGGGGAGTTGCTCGAGGGCCCAGATGCGTCGCTTCTGCTGCTCACCTTGGAGCGCCATCGACTCGGGTCCCGGGCCCGGATCGGCCCGATCCACGAAGGACCGGGGGTCGATTCGATCTCGCCAGCTCTCGAGCAGGGCATGACGGGCGATCCCGTATAGCCAGGAGCGGAGACTTCCCTCACCCCGAAAGGTAGATGCGCTCACGAGCGCGCGCTTGAATGCCTCTTGCAGAACGTCTTCAGCATCGACGGCGTCGATCCGACGGACGACATAACGGAAGATCTCATCCGCGTAGAGGTCGAAGAACTCGGCGGCGGCTTTGGGATCGCGCAGCGCCACCCGCCGCATGAGCTGGAGGTCGGCGCGTCTCGAACTCACGGGTGAGTCTCCATCATGAACGCTTCGATTGCGCGCCACCAGTGCTCCGCGATCGCGCGCACAGCGCGCCACCACGCCTCGATTCGACTCCCGAGAGACGAGGTGTCGCCCACCGGCCTCCCATGCTCGACCGCATCCGCCGCGTCACGGACGAGAAGGGCAAGCGCCGGGCCGGTTTCGGAGGCTGACCCGGTACCCGTGGTGTCGTCGGGCGACATTTGCGGGTTGGGATTCCGAGCGACAGCAACGCTGCGTGCCTGAGCCGTCCAATCGGTCTCTCCTCGCTCAAGGTGGGCTTCCGTCTGCTCGCCGTCGGCGAGCCCAGCCGGCCTGACCTCGGAAGTGATTTCGCCGGTCTGTTGATCCAGTGGGCTTTCGGAGCCGGATGGGGAAATGAGTGGAGTCGGGGATTTCGACGAGGCTGAAGACGTGATCCCAAGCCCAGTCGACGTCGGGTCTTCGATAGCCTGTGGCCGGCGCGCTGCGCCGCTGGATTGACTTCCCTGGGAGAGTGAACCCATGTCCGGTGCGACCGCCTTTCGGGCGGCCTTCGGGTCTATGGCCAGCTCGCGCGAGTAGCGGATGGAGTCTACTTGCTGTGTGCCCGGCTTCTTCGAGACCCAAAACCGATATTCCGAGTACAAAACATATTCCGAGTTAGAGCCGGTTGAAGCCGTTCGGGCGCCACCCGAACAGATTCGAGCAAAACGTTCTGGCGGTGCCGAGTCGAGCCACTCCTCCACCCAACCCGTATCGGCCAGCAGTCTGAGGGCCGGGCCTTCCATCGAGACCTCGCCCGGCCAGGCATTCGCCCAATCGTCATCGCTCAGCGGGACGAACGGTTCTTCGTCCGGCGTCCACGGTGCATTCCAAAGAATGCGTCCCCCTACCGAGTTTCCGTCCGCGAACTCGACTTCGAAGTCCGCATCGAGGGCCACGAGTTCGCCATCTTCACCCCACTCGATCAAATTGATGAAGAATCCCGTTCCATCGGACGCGAAGGCTGTGGGCTCGAGTGGACCACCATCGAGTGTCGCCAGCCTGATCTCCCAGCTTTCCCCAGATGCGAATTCGAGAATCAGGGCAAGCGTGGACGGATCCAGCGAGATCAGATCAAGGCTGAAACCCGTGTCGGCGGACGGGGAGACCACCGGGTCGAGCCGGGGTTCGACCGTGGGGAGCTCGATCTCGCAGTCGACCCCGGATGATGATTCAAGAATCAGGGTCGACTCAGCGGGATTGAGTGGGCAGATGACGTCGCTTTGGTTGGAACTCGCGTCAAACCATTGCTGCTTACGAACCCGCGTGGCTGATAGCTCGATGAGCGAACTGGGTCCCGCGGGTAGCTGTATGTCGAGATCGAGGTAGATCGCGCTGACGGGCTCGTCGTCCGAACTCGGAGCGCACAGCGGTTCCCGCACGGGCAAACCAACCCACTCGCGTGATCCCATGGCTGTTGAGTTGGGCGCTTTTTTGGCCAACGCACCCGTCGTGACGATGCAGAGTGAGAGTGCGCTTGCTAGTGCCAGGCTGCAGGTCCATGAAGACGTACGCCTACCCAGAGCAGGGCGGTCATCCACTTCCAGTTGTCGGTGACACTGCCGGTAACACTGTCGGTCACACTTCTCGCTGAACATTCTGGGCTCCCGCGTGACCCCACCGACGCAACCATTGTAAGGCTAATCATCTGACAGGGGAAGCTAAAATTCACGCCCCGTGGCTCTGGCGGTGTGCGGGGCGATGCGCAGGCCCCTCAGCGTCTCTGCGGCGCAAGAATCTCATCTCGAAGTCAAAAAAGTTGTCACAAATCACACCGCCGGTGCCCTGAATTACTGGGTGGTGTATGCCGTGCATCATCCTGCATGGAACTGTGCTGTATGCCGTTCACAGTCGTACATGGAGGTGTGCTGTGTCAGAAATTGCCGCAGCGTGTGGCCTGCCCCCCTGAATTCGCATCCGGGCCAGCTACTCGCTGTGGGACCGCTGGCCCGGCGCCGAGTTGGAGGACCCCCCTGACACGTACGCTCGTTACCAACGCCATCGCCGCCCTGTTAGCCCTGCCACTCTTCGCGGCCCCCGCTGCGGTGCAAGAATTTCAGCTCGAAGCCAAAAAAGTGGTCACAAATCGCACCGCCTGTGCCCTGACAGTAGTTGGTGACGGGGACGTGATGGATAGCCGAGGAGAGATCGAGATGACGAGATTCGCCATGATGATACCTGTCGCGATACTGTGTTACTTCGGAGCAGTTAGCACAGCCTTTGCGCAAGGCACGCCTCTGGAACGGCGACTTGTGCAACTGAGCGTTCCGGAGGATGGGTTAATAACGGGCGTGTCTGGCCAACCAGGTGGCACGGCCACCATCTTTGGGCCGCAGGATTTGTCTGACGCTGCGGGTGGGTTTTTTCCAGAGAATATGTCCTATAACGTACGTGCTCTCGCTTGTCGGACTGCCTTTTATACCCCTGGTCTATCTCTAAGTGCCGCGGCCAACGAGTCATACGCGATCTACCTAACCATCGGGGCTGGTCTGCCCATGAAGATCCAGACTTTCAATACTGGGTGCGTTTACGGGGGGGTCGCTGGCTTTGCTCTGACCGGTAGCTTTTCGAGTTTTGGATGGTTACAGGGTACTGGTGCGACGGAGGCCTTGCCGGGGCTCTTTACAGAAGACATAACCGTCAAGGTTGTTCTAGAAGGTTTTTTTGGGGACGAAATAGTTTTGAGCGGCACCGGCCCCGCGCCCAATAACTAGTGGTTGCAGACTAAGCCCTGTCGGTGGTGCCCGCCCTCGGCGGCGGGAGCGAGCAATACCCGCCTCGGGTGGGACTTGCGCGCTCCCGTCGTAGCCGCTCCGCTTCTTCGCTGCGAACCTGGCCCTCGAGCAGGGCAAAGATGGCGGCTACTCGCGGGGTCCCATGGGCTGCGCTCTCCAGGAGCAAGAGCGAGGAGAGCCGGCGCTCTGTGAGGTAATGCAGTAGTTAGACCGCCGGAAATCTGACCAGTTCGGTCGATCCAGCTCTATCCGATTACTCACACTGACCTGCCCGCATAAACTGGTCCAGGTTTAAAGTTAGTTTACGCAGCTTCGCGGTTCTTGAGCCTGCCCCCTTGGTTGGTCCAGTCTCGTGCTCTTCTCCTCGGGTTTTGCCCGGACCCCATCTCTGGTCCACCTAGCAGAGCCGCCCCGCAGCCTTACGGGGAAGCCCATTCCATCAGATTGGCCACGTACTGCGCCGGGGGAATGTTCCCGAGCGCCGAATGCGGCCGCTGCTCATTGTAGTCCGTCCTCCAGCTTTCGATCAGACCCCGCGCGTCGTCGAGCGTGGCGAACCAGTTCGCGTTCAGGCATTCATCGCGCAGCTTGCCGTTGAAGCTCTCGATCACGCCGTTCTGTCGTAGGGTCCCTCGTAATTGTCGCGGTTGCGGTCACAGTTTGGTCCGCTGTCGCCCATATGGGGTGAATTTCAGGGCCGACGGCCCCGACATGGGGTGGTTTCCCCCATTCAAGCCTCGCACATGAGGAGCAGCACCGTGTCGAACGCAACGATCCGCCGTTCTGTCGTAGGGTCCCTCGTAATTGTCGCGCTTGCGGTCACAGTTTGGTCCGCTGTCGCCCAGGCTGGGCCGACGCCATCTGCGACGCCCACGGCCACCCCGTCTGCGACACCCATGGCTACGCCGACCGCCTGCGACCCATTCCCAGACGACTCGAATAACGAGCTGGCTCAGTGCTCCCTGGATCTTGGAGGCTGTCGGATCAACTTGATTCAGCGCCAGGACGTCGCCGCTCAATATGCGAGCGAACTCGTGGATGCTCAAGCTGTGGCGGCACAGTGGGGCGCCGATCTCTTTGCGTGCAACGCGGGTCTCGTAACATCCAATGACCAGCTTTCGGAGTGTGCCGTCAACTTCGCCATGTGCTCCGATAGCTTGGCTCAGTTGAAAGTGGATCTGTCGACGACGCGGGATGCTCTCGATCGAACCGAAGGCGAACTTGATCAGGCGCTGACGGATCTGGCGGAAGCTACGGCGGACAGTGACAAGGACGGCGTTCGCGACACGGCTGATACCTGCCTGGGCACGGAGCGTGCGTCCGAGGTAGATGGCGTTGGCTGTTCAGTCAAGCAATTCTGCGCTGCGATCGACGCGAGCACGAGGATGGGTGAAGCCGTTTGCAAAATGAGCGACTGGCAGAATGACGAACCGCTCGGAAACGCTGGGGACTGCGCCATTCAGAAGCAGGGTCGGGGGCAGCCGTCGGTGTGCGTGCCTGTACCGTAGAAGCGATGTGCCATTGGGCGCAGCCGGAGGCGAAGATGACCGGCGTTGGTGCATGAATCGCAGGCTTGAGGTGATCCGGTGTCCAAGTCCTAGCGATGTGCGGGGTGGATGGGCCACGATCTCGGCATGAACTCGCGAGTACATCCCAAATACAAGACAAAGTACCGCGTGAGCAACTGGTCTGATTACGACCTAGCCCTCGTGCAGCGTGGCGACATCACTCTGTGGATCTCAGAGGATGCCATCGCGTCGTGGAATCCAGCGCCGTCCGGTAGACGAGGTGCCCAGAGAAAGTTCTCCGATCACGCGATCGAAACGGCCATGACGCTCCGGCTCATTTTCAGGCTACCGCTTCGTCAAGCGGAGGGCTTCCTACGATCGGTACTGTCTTTGATGGGCGTCGATCTCGAAGCCCCAGATCACACCACCCTCTCTCGTCGTAGTCAGGACCTCAATGTCGATCTGCATCGCGTCGCAGTCAATGAGCCTATTCATCTAATCGTCGACAGTACAGGGCTGTCCATCGTCGGCGAAGGCGAATGGGCGGCAGTGAAGCATCGAGGACGTGGAAAGCGCGCCTGGAAGAAACTCCATGTCGGTGTCGAGCGATCTGGATTGATCGTTGCCGAGGCCCTGACTCACGGGAGTGCTGACGACGCGAAGACTGCCCTTGATCTCGTCGATGGACTTGGACATGGCATTGCAAGCTTCACGGCTGACGCAGCCTATGACACGATCGCGATCTACGATGCTGTTGGAGCACGCGGCGCCAAAGTCGTCGTTCCGCCGATGAAGACAGCGACGAGATCACGGAGAAAAAGGCCACGGCCCTGTGCTCGCGATCGCACAATCATGAGGGTGAGGGAGATCGGTCGCCGCCGGTGGAAGAAGGAGTCGGGGTACCATCGGCAAGCCCGCGTGGAGAACACCGTCTTCAGATACAAGGCGATCATTGGCGACCGGCTCCGTGCTCGTCATCAGAAGTCACGGGAAGCTGAGGCGATCATCGCCTGCAACATCCTAAACCGGATGATTACCCTCGGCAGGCCAGTATCCTGCAAGATAGGCGGCTAGCACAGATCGTGGGAGGAGTGAGCCACTGCGGCGTTCCGATTCATCCACCAACGCCGCAGAACGCCATGCGCGACGAGTATCAGCGCGCCCAGACGGCCTGTCTCGAGGGTCGGGGATATTCGGTCCAATGACGGCCTTCGCGAGGGAGACGAGCATGACCCGCATCAATGAAATCCTGCTTT
>JADFNE010000100.1 GCA_022563535.1 Myxococcales bacterium | reverse complement strand
GATAGACTCTAGCCCGAGGCGAGTGCTCAGGAGGTGTTGGGGGTGGTGTTGGGGGTGTTGTTGGTGAAGACCACTAGCGCGGACCGAACCTCAGAGGCGATTCAGAAGCGGTATAGAAGACCAGCTCCGATCGAGAGGTACTGGTAATTCGTGATGGTCGACACCGGCAGCACGTAGCTCAACTCGAGGTCGAAGACGAAGTTCTTCGTGACGTAGATGTCGATACCACCACCCATGCGAAGCGCGACCGCCGTAAAATTATTGACAATCTTGGTCTGGGGGCCCAGCACACTGGTCGTAACAGACTTGATATTGAGCGCGCCAGCACCGAGGGTAACGAATGGCTGATAGCGCCCTGACAGGAGATATCCTTTGACGTTGCTGCTCACGAAGATCGGATCGATCTCAACCGAAGAGATCTTCCCCTGCGAAGAACTGACAATGTCGCGGTCTATCGGGCTAAGCCATTCGACCCCGAGTTCGACCGAGAACCATCGACCGCATCGATAGCCTCCACGAGTCGTGACAACGCCACTGCCGTTGTTTCCGTCCAAGGAAACGTCGAACGGCGAGAGCACCTTGTTGAGACTGTCTTCTTCTTTGTCCTTGAAGTCGGGACCGGGAAGGCCGTAGCCGGCGTTCAATCCCACCATCCAGCCTCGGCGATCAAACTCCGAGCGCGGGGTTTCGCCTCGCCCGGCGATGCTTGTAGCCATGCAGACCAAGGACATGACCAGACCCGAGGCTCCAGTGATTGCAATGCCGGCGGTACTGCCATGTCGACCCGCGATCGCCGGCGACGCAGCTAGCATAAACCCGATAATTACGATGATGAGACTTTTGCCCATGTTGCCCACGTCTACTTTTCTCCCGCTGCAAGGCAATGATTCCAAGCGAATCCTTCCAGCTGCGCCGGCCGATGATGTCATTTTATCTAGCGACCTGCAAGCAGCTCGAGAGGCTAGATTTCGTAACGCAGAATAGTAGTTGCGCCAAAACTGCCGATGAGCTCACAATTTCATTTAGCCTTGATTGTACAGCCGCCGTGTGAGATCCTCGACGCGTCACTATCGAAGCCGGGGAATTTGAGGCTAAGATGACGCACCGGCCAACCGGCCAACTGGTAATAAAAAGTCATTAGAGGCGGTTTGAACATGAGTCGAAAGTTGTTTCTGCTATTGCTCGGAGTTGCACTGGCGACAGCATGCAGCGAAACCAACAAAACTGGATCTTCGGGAGTCATCGATGCGCCCGTTCTCGATGTTTCAGGAACCTGGATGGGAACGTGGACAAGCGATAATCCCCCGAACCCCTCGACGATCTCCGGCACGGGGGACATCGTGATGGTTTTCGACCAAAGAGGGCAGGTGGATCCGAGGGGGGATCTAGCCGCGGAAGTAACGTCCGCGTCGCTTTCGGGCACGACCTGCTGGGATGGCGTTGTATGTATCGTTGGTACAAGTTGCCCCAGTGTATCGTTAGGTTTCGTCGAAGTGGTTGGGCGTATACTCCTATTTCTGAACCCAGATCCAGCGCCCGCTGTCGACCATCGGCTCGATGTGACTTTAGATATGCTTGGAAACGAGCTGAACGGGACCTACCTGGTCGAGACCCACAGCGATCCGAATTGCATAGGCGATACCGGGACGATCACCGCGACGCGCATGGATCCCTGATCGATCCCAACGCTTCCACTTCCGTCCCGACCCCTCCCGCCGGATCGTCAATCCGCTGAGAGTGCCGTCATGGCATGGCTCAAAGAAGCTGCGCGCAGTCCTCGTAGTCGACGAGACCCAGGCGGCCGCCCATGGGTTGGCTGAACGAGCGGAAGCCGAGCAAGCGCTGGACGTGTTCGGGCATGCGACGCGCTTGTTCGAGGGTGGTGGTGAGCTGGTGGTTTTCTTCGGAGCGAAGCCAGCCCCGGCAGAACCCGGCGTGAAGTCCTACGCGCCACTCGTTTGCAGTCGTATTCGCCCCGCCGCCGTGGATGATCTTGCCGCTGTAGAGCAAGGCAGAGCCGGCCCGCATGACAGCGCGTCTCATTCGATCCGGCGTCGCGGCCTGACTGAAGTCCGTCCACAAATTGCTACCCGGTATCACCACTGTGGCACCGTTTTCTTCGCTGAAGTCGGTGAGGGCGAAGATGGCCGTGACCGTGATCTCCTCGCTCGGGTTGATGGCGCCCGGCCAATTGCCCTCGTCCCGGTGCAGCATTTGGGGTGTCTCAGCGGGTCCGATGCAGATCAACTGCCCGGTGTTGAGCCAATAACCATTGGGCTGGAGATAGTGATCACCCAGCGCGCGAAAGAGCGGGTCGCACAGCAGTTGCACCCAGCCATCCGAGCGCCCGGCGAGACCCGTGATGCGCTTGGTTTCACGGCCGTGGAAATCCTTCCAGAAATCGTGAGCGTCGTCATTGCAGCCGGGCGAGTGCGTTCCCACCAGGGGCATCAACTCGTCCTGAAGCTGGGCGAATAGATCTTTTGGCACGAAGTCATCGACGATGACTCCGCCCGCGGTATCGATCGCTTCCCAAAGCTTGTCCGGCGAAACGCTTCGGTCGAAATGTTGTAGCTCGGGCATGTCCGCTTCTCCATCTTCTCTGCATGGCTAGATGCATGGCGCCGGCATCAATTTTATACGACGAATCGAACCAGCGCTCGAACCTGCTCAGCAGGCAAAGCCCAGATTGAAATGGTCCAGCAGCTTTAGCCAGAGTCCTCGCTTGCCGTTGTTGCGGTCGGCTCTCGCCATTTCCTTGCGCGTCAGCGTTACGCCGATCCAGCGCAGTGGCTCCGGCGGCCACGCCATTGGGGCCTTCTTGACGAACTGCATCTCGAGGATGTCGGTCGGGTTGTAGCCCAGCAGTTCCAGGCCGATCCTGGCACCGAAGCGCGTGGCGCCAACGCCGTGTCCCGTGTAACCAATTGCCCAGGAAACGCGGCCATCGTAGGCAGAGCCGGGCGCCATGCAGAAGCGCGTGGTCGATGCGATGATGCCGCTCCAGCGGTGGCTGAAACGAATGCCTTCGAGTTGCGGAAAGGTTTCGAAGAACTGCTTGGACAACCGGGCAAAGCGATCCGGCGGGTCAGCCCATTTCTGATCCCGCTGGCTTCCATAGTGGTAGTTCACCACGCCGCCGCCTCCCCAGGTAATGCGATTGTCGTGGGTCAACCGTGTGTAGTAGAACATGTTGACGTAGTCCCCGACGCCGTGTCGTCGCTGCCAGCCGATTGATTCGAGCTGTGCGGGGGAGAGGGGCTCGGTGGCAAACGCGTAGTCCCAGACCGGTATGATGGTTCGATTCGCTTTGTTGATCGGGCTCGGGTAGGCGTTGGTGCCCATCAGGATGCGGTCGCAGCGAATACTGCCGCCAGTCGTTTCGAGCTTCATCCCCGATCCGTCCGGGCTCATCGTATGCATCGAGGTGCCTTCGAAGATCCGCACACCGAGTTCGAGCACCACTTTCTTCAATCCCCAACAGAGATAGGCGGGATCCACGACCCCGTCCTGCCCCTCGTGTTCCCACAGCCCCGCGAAATAGGTCGGCGAATTGATCTCCTTGCGGATCGCCTCCTGGTCGAACCAGACAGGGTTCTCCCCTTCGTCCTTCAGCTCTTCGTACTCCTCGCGCAGCGCCTGCGCGCGCTCCGGGCTGGTGGCGACCGTAAGCTCGCCGACGTTCTCGTAGCGGGCATCAATCTTGTGTCGCTCGAGGGTGTCGATGAACTCCTTGAGGTTTTGCTGTCCGAGTTCATGCAGCCGATCCGTTTCGCCGGGAAAGTGGACATCGGAGTTCGAGTCCCCGTGAGAGAGGCTCGAGCTGAGAAAGCCGCCATTGCGCCCCGATGCACCTTCCGCAATCTCTTTTGCCTCGATCAAGATCACGTCTAGATCGGGCATCTGCTCTTTGGCCTGCATGGCTGCCCATAGGCCGGTAAAGCCACCCCCCACAATCAAAAGCTGACACTTTTCGTCTTTCGCCAATGCCGGCAGGGGTTCGGGACGGGCATCCTGGTCCGTCCAGAGGGGCGCAAATTTAGAATCAGCTAGAGCTTGCAGGTGGGGTTGCACGATCGAATCCGTTCTCAAATGGGTTTGCCGGCACGAACCGGTCAGGAATGGGCGCATTATTACGGATGGCGGTAGCAGAGCGCTAGCTTCTACAATGGGTCTTGGGTGTTGGTTGTTCGTTCCCCTCTGGGGTTGCCTTGCCCACTCGTCAGGGCTTCCGGTGGCCTGCGTTTGGCCTGCGGGTACCGAGACTTCGGCGTTCCCCCCGGTTCGATTCGCCGCCCGGGGAGGGGCAAGGCGCGAGAAATTTCCATACCCTCTGGCCCCGGCCTTCGCCAACATCGAGGCGGCCGACGACGAACGCAAATCCTTCCACCGTCTGCTTTGGCTGTAGAACGGGCTTGCCCAAAAAGCAAACGCTGTAGGGAATCAGTATGAACTCGCACGCAAGAGTAGTCATTGTAGGTGGTGGGATGATGGGCGTTGGCCTGCTCTACCACTTGGCCGAAGAAGGCTGGACCGATTGCGTCCTGATCGAAAAGGGCGAGCTGACTTCAGGCTCGACCTGGCACGCCGCTGGCCAGTGCCCGAGCTTCATCGGCGATTACACGATGGCGATGATCCATCACCACAGCAACACCCTCTATCCCAAGCTCGAGGAGTTGACGGGCCAGTACACGAGCTGGCATGGCTGCGGCGGAATTCGCCTGGCCACCACCCAGGCCGAACTCGAGTGGTTCAAGCACGTCGCCGACATTGCCAAGCACATCGGCTACCGGATGGACGTGATCGGGCCCGACGAAATCCGACGCATCAACCCCTTCCTCGACACCACCGGCGTCATCGCGGGAGCCTGGACCCTGGACGACGGTCACGTAGATCCTGCCGGTACCTGCAACGCCATGGCCAAGGGCGCCACGAACTTCGGCGCGACCATTATCCGCAAGAATCGCGTCATCGACATCAATCTGCTGAAGAGCGGCGAATGGGAAGTGGTGACCGAGCAGGGCACCATTACCGCCGAACACGTTGTAAACGCGGCGGGTTGCTATGCGCGCAAGGTTGCGCAGATGGTTGGTACCGACGTTCCGATCTGGAATACCGAGCACCAGTACTTCATCACCGAACCCATCAAAGAGTTCGTCGAGCGCGACGAGGAAATACCGGTGATGCGCGACCCCACTGCGTCCGCCTATTACCGGCAGGAGCAGAAATCTGCGTTGATCGGCATCTACGAGGTCGACATCGCTGTACAGGCCTGGCGTGACAACGAAGGTCAGCCGGAGTGGAGTTCCCATAGCGAGCTCTTCGAGGCCGACTTCGAGCGCGTCTACAAACAGTTCGAACGCGTGCTGAAGCGCATGCCCATCTGGGCTGACGCGGGCATCAAGTCCGTCACGAACGGCGCCATTCCCCACACACCCGACGACAACCCCCTGGTGGGCCCAGCAGCAGGGCTGCGAAACTTCTGGCAATGCAATGGCGCTTCCATCGGCATCGCCCAGGGTGCGGGCTGCGGCAAGTTCCTCGCCCAATGGATTATTCATGGCGCGGCCGACGTCAACATGACGAGCCTCGATCCGCGACGCTTCGGTGCCTACGCGGACGACGACTACATCGCGGCAAAAGCCTTCGACGCCTACATCCAGATGTACGCGCTCCACATCCCGGGCGAAGAACGGGAAGCGGGCCGCCCGTCGCGCACCACGCCCATCTACGAAAAACTCGTCGACAAGGGATGCGTGCACACCGAAGCCTTCGGCTGGGAGCGCCCCAAGTGGTTCTCGTTGGACGGACGCGAAGAAGAGCTTTCGTTTTGTCGCAACAATGTCTTTGAAGTAGTCGCGGAAGAATGTCGCGCCGTGAACGAACGCGTCGGGGTGCTGGAGCTTTCAAGCTTTGCGAAGTTCGACGTGACCGGGCCGGATGCGGAGTCGTTCTTGAACCGCGTATTCGCAAATCGCATGGCCAAAAAGACCGGTGGTATCAAGCTCGCGCACCTGCTCAACGATGCGGGTCGCATCCAGACGGAAGCCACCATCACGCGTATCTCGGATGAGTGCTTCTATATACTCACCGGTGCGGCCTGGGAGGTGAAGGATTTCGACGCCATGACCCAGGCGATCCGCGAAGGGGAGCAGGTCGCAGTCGAGAATGTCACCGATCAGTGGGGCAACTTGATTGTCGCCGGGCCTTCTGCGCGCGAGCTGCTGAGCAAGATCACCGACGCCGACGTTTCCAATGACGCCTTCCGCTGGCTCACCGCACAGGAGATCGAGATTGCCGGAGTGCCGTGCCGCGCGCTGCGGGTCAACTATGTCGGCGAATTGGGTTGGGAACTCCACCATCCGATGGAACGCATGTTGGAGCTCTACGACGCCATCTGGGATGCGGGCCAGGAATTTGGCATCGCGGACTTCGGCGTCTACGCGGTCAACAGCTTGCGGATGGAGAAGTGCTACCGGGGCATCGGCGCAGAAATGACGAACGAGATCTCGACCGTCGAAGCCGGCCTGGGACGTTTCGTGAACATGAAGAAGGGCGACTTCGTGGGCCGCGACGCCATTCTGCGCATCGAGCGTGAAGGTGTCAGCCAACAGCTCGTCTATCTGGAAGTCGACGCTTCCAACGCAGATTGCCTGGGGGGAGAGCCGGTCTACTCCGACGACAAGGTCGTGGGTGTCACCACATCTGGCGGCTTCGGCCACCGCATCCAGAAGAGTCTCGCCTTTGCCTACGTGGCGCCCCAATTCACTGAGGTGGGGACGAAGATCGAAATCGAGATTCTGGAAGAGCGCCGCATCGCGACCGTGCTCGATCCCGACCCGGCCTTCGATCCAAAGAACGACCGCCTGCGATCCTAAGCCGGCTTAGGCCGTCTCGCTTTCCGTAGTCTTACCCCCGATTGCGTCGCCGATGGCGTAGATGGCAAAGCCCGCCAACATGCCGGGCAGCGCTTCATAGAGGCCAGCGCCGTAGCCGAGCCCGTACTTCCAGCCGAGCACGGCGAGGAGTCCGCCAATCATCATGGCCAGCGCAGTCGTGCTCGTAACCCTGCGTCCCAGGCAACGAATCACCAGCAGCGGGCCCAGGGAAGCGGCCAGACTCGACCAGGCGAGCACCACGAGCGCAAACACGCTCGACCCCATCAACGCAAAACCCAACACGATCGCCGTGACGAAGACGGTGCCGGCCTTGTTGTAGTAGTGGCTTGCGCCCGGTCGCGGCAGCAGGTCCTGGGTCAGGGCCGCCGAACACGAGAGCACCTGGGAGTCGGCGGTAGACATGGTGGCCGCGAACAATCCCGCGAGTACCAACCCCACCAGGACGGGGTGCAGCAGCTGCATCGAGAGCGTGGGCATTGCGAGTTCCGGATCAAAGCCGCTCAACTCTGGCAGTAGCAGCCTCGCGGTCAGGCCGACACCGACCGCCGAGATCGAGAAGAGCACGTTCCATGTCACGTACACTCGCCTCGCCGACGCCATGTTTTCGGCCGAATCGATGGCCATCGCACGAACCATGATATGAGGTTGGCCCACGACGCCAAAGCCCGCCGCCAGCCAGCCGAGCACGAACATCGCAAAACCGAAGGGTGCGTTTGCGGGGACGATGCTCACGAGTTGAGGGTCGATTTCAGCGAGTGACGTCCAGAGCGCCACCGGCCCCCCCGCATCCGAAATGCCCACCAGCAAAAGTAGCAGCATCGCCACGAACATCACGACAGACTGAACGACGTCGGTCCAGATCGACGCGCGAATGCCGCCCGAGAAGCAGTAGACCACGACGATCAGCGCACCCATGACAGAGCCGGCTACCAGGTCCCAGCCGAAGAGAGCGTGCAGTGCCTTGCTTCCGGCGGTGAGTTGCGCGGCGGCGTAGGTGCCGAGGAACACGAGAACGATCAACGCTGCGACCTTGACGACCTTTTCCCCGCCCTCCATCCCGTGGCCCAGGAACGAGGGAATCGTCGCGCACCCGCCCTCCTCGGAACGCTTCCGCAGGGCCTTGGGAATGCCCACCAGCCAGGCGACGTAATCGCCCGTCACCCAGCCCCCCATCAACGCGAGTGACGAGAGACCCTCGGTATAGGTTGCGCCGATCAGACCGACGAACATGAACCCGCTGTTGTTCGTGGCGACTGCGGAGAGCGCCACCACCCAGGGGCCGATGCTGCGGCTCGCGAGGAGATAGTCTTCGCTCGTGTTCTTTCGACGACTCGCCGACGCGATGCCCACGCCGAGAAAGAATAAGAGACAAACAATGAAACTGACGACGACAACCGTCATGGATGCACCCCCCTATGACCGGGGTTGCTTTTCCCCGCACGGCCGAGTTTGACATATTGCTGCCAATCGGCGCTTCGCAAAATTGAAAATTTCTTTAATACCGCCGCCAGGGCTCGCAAACGCCAATTTTTACCTGCTGACAGGTGTCGGCGACTGCGAGAACCCTCGTTAAACTTCCTTTCCTCAGATAAGAACCGGAGTCGACGCATGAGCAAGGGCAAGAAGATCGCGGTGTTTCCCGAGCCCGGCGCCATCGGGCCGGTGATGAATCTCATCGGAATTGCTCAGGGGCTTCGCGACCTGGGGCACGAGTGCAGTTTCATCCTCGACCCGGGCCTGGCCGGAACCGCCGAGCGCTATGGCTTCTCCGAGCAACACATCTCCTGCATGGAACCGATGACGCCCGAAGAATCCGCGAAGTACTGGGGCGACTTCATGCTCAAGTATCTCCCCAGCTTTCGGACCTCTCCCTACGATCAGATTAGTACTTACGTAAAGGGATGCTGGGAGGCGATCATCGACACCTCGAGGTGGTCGGTAAAAAATGATCTCGGAGAAGCGTTTCGCAACATCGGCCCCGATCTGATCATCAACGACAACGTCGCTCTATATCCCCACACCGAGACTGTAGGTGTTCCGTGGGTGCGCATGATCTCGTGCAGTGAGAACGAAATCACGGACCCGAACATTCCTCCCCACCTGTCGGGCTGCAGTGCAGACGATCACGCGGGCTTCGAGCGCTATCGCGCGCGCTTCGAAGAAGTAATGAAGCCGATCCATGACGATTTCATGGATTTCATTGAATCGTGCGACCACGAACGCCTGCCGTTTCCCGAGTTCGTGCTCCCCTCGCCATATCTGAACCTGCTCCTCTACCCCAAGCCGCTGCGGTACGAGCGACGCCACGCGCTAGATCCCGAAAAATTCATCTATCTGGACGGCTGTGTGCGAGAGGAACCAGAGGGCTACGAGGTTCCGACCTTCAGCGAGAACAACGATGGGCCCCTGATCTATTTCAGCTTCGGGAGCCTCGGCGTCGCCGATGTCGAACTCATCAAGCGCATGATCGTCGTGCTGGGCAAATCGCCCTATCGGGTTCTCGTCAACGTGGGCGACTATCTCGACCAGTACGAAGAACCGCCCGGCAACATTCAGATCGCCTCGTGGTTTCCCCAACCCGCCGTGATTCCTCACTGCGACGTGGTGATTCAGCACGGCGGCAACAACAGCCTGAACGAGACCCTCTACTTCGGCAAGGCGCCCCTGGTGATGCCCTTCGTGTGGGATGGCCACGATAACGCCGCGCGCGTGAACGACACGGGGCACGGGATCGGGATGCCCCGCTACGACTGGACCGATGACGAACTGCTCGACAACATCGAGCGGTTGCGCACCGATCCGGCCATTCAAGCGCGAATCGCGGAGACGAGCCGCTACATGCAGAAGCAAGACGGGCGCATGACCGCGGCCAACAGTATCGACCGGCTCCT
>JADFNE010000099.1 GCA_022563535.1 Myxococcales bacterium | reverse complement strand
AATGACTGGCATGATTAAACAAGCGCCCTTCCAGGAAAGGGGCCCAGCCACGCCCGCGTGATGGAAGCCAAAGGGAACGAAGGCCAGGAAAAAGCCAGAGAGCGTGACGCTCAGCAGAGAAATGAAAAAGAAGCGGTCCCTTTCGTGTAACCCGGCGCCACGTGAGAAGGCGACAACCACACCCGAAAATCCGGCGAGCCCGATCGACAGTTCCGCGAGGGTCAGCAGTTCGTCTGATGCGTCCAAGAAGACTATCGCTGTCTAACGGATCGGCGATAAGTGGCGTTGAATAGCGCCGCCGAGGTCGCCGAGCCTGAAAAGGTTGATGCCAGGACGGTACTGCGGGTAGTTGAATCGCGCTATTCAGCGGCGGAGCGCTTTGGGGCTCGCATCGCGAGGTGCCGCCACATGACGAAGAGAAAGAGAAGGGCCGCGCACAAGAGATGCAACAGTAGGCCCAACTCATAGAGCAGCGCCGCATGTCCTGGATAGATGTCGAAGACGAGCAGGAGCGGAAATACCGGCGTCAAGGATCCGCTGACAAATGCGGACATGCCAAAGAACTGGCTGGCTCGGTCATGGTCCCCCTCTCCCCAGGAGAGCAGAAGCATCCAAATGTTGCGAGCCGAGATTGTTGCGGCAACGAGTACCCACACCCCGGCTATGATTCTGACGCCCTCGTGGCTGCCTCCGAGGCGCAGACCCAGGAGCGAAAACGCCAGCGCGACGATCCCGTGGAGCACGACCCCGAATATCGACTCCGAGTCGTGCATGGTGCGCTGTATTGCTCCCGCAACTGCGGCGAATCCTGCTAACGCAACTGCGGTTTCCGCGATCGTCTCAAGCGCTACGAATTCCAACTAACCTCCGCCGCCCAACTAGTTACTAACCAACCAACAGTCTAGTCGCGTTATCCCGCAATGTCGCGCCAACCCGTCATGTTATCCAGCGCATGTACTGGCTTGGAACCGCACTGTTACACGTCCGACTTCATTGTCTTGTTGGGGGGGGTCGCGATGATCTGACTACGAGACCAGGCGCTTGTGATGCACTTCGAGCTTGAAGCCCCACAGCCGTTCATTCGGAGTAAGAGGCTCGTGGGCATTCGAATTCCTGCCGATTTCGAATACAACGCCAGCTCTTCGGAGGTGGGCCGGTCGCCTCGGTTCGGCGAATGACGAAGACATTCATATCGACAAAACCTCGCGGACAAAGGGGCTGCCCAGTGAGCCAATGCTCGACAGGCTCTGTGGTGTCATAGATCGTAGAGCTAGATGGGTAGATCAGGCCGGATGGAGTCTCGACGGGAGTGCAGGCGTCAGATGGGTTCGCAAGCTTAATGTGTCCTGGGCCGGGAGGGACGAATGCCGCCACCGCGATACCAGTGATCAATGTGACCCCTAATGCGAGCCGCCTCACCATCGCGATCGCATCACCGAGCTGAGCGAGACGCTGGCCACCCATCGCCAACTCTCTCCGGAACTGAGCGAGGAGGATCGCCGACGACTGCGCGCACTCGGCTACCTTGATTGATCGCGGGTCTACGCTGGCGAAACCTTCACCACTATCCCATTGGCCACGCTGGTACTAGAGGGAACATCCATGCTGAACTCATCCAGCAGCTGATTTACGTTGGCCCCGGGCTGCTTCGAATTGGCGACGCTCAACCTGGTATCAGATTCCCGATGTCCGAACCCATGCGGCAAACTCACCACCCCGGGCATCATCTCATCGCTGACTTTCACGGGTGCCGTAACGCTTCCGGCACGCGCCGTAATCTTGGCGGTGCCCCCATCGCTGATGCCCAACCGCTCGGCGTCCTTTGAATTCACCAACAAGGTGCAGCGCTCGGGCCCCTTGGCAAGGTTGGAAAGATTGTGGAGCCAGGAATTCATGTTGCGCAGCTGACGTCGGCCGACCAGCACCAGGCGATCCGGGTCTCGGCGTTCGGCCAGACCTCGCTGTAGTCGCTCGATGTCTTTCTCGAAAATTTCATGCACGAGTTTCAGTCGGCCGTGGTCCTTGCGGATGATCTCCGGCAGACGCTGGGTGAGCGGACCGAGATCGATCGCGTGATCGACAGCGCGGACCTTCGCGAGGTTCAAGCCCGAGGCTGCGTCGTCGAACGCGTCGCCGTAGGGACCCGAGCGAATCATCAAGTCGAGCATGCGTTCAATTCCCGACTGGCTGCCAAGCTTGGCTCGGGCATCGTCGATTGAAACATTGGCGCACGGGGTGTTGGGAATGCCGACAAAGGTGGCGAGCATGCCCTCGAACAACATCATATCGAGCACCGATCCCTCGGTCCCATTGGTGCGCGCTGCAACTTCGAGCAGAACTTCGCCGAGGTCGGGCAAGCCCGCTTCCGCCTCGAAGATTTTGGGCGAGTAACGTGCGAAGTTTCGAATCGCGGTACCGGCAAATAGGAAATCGTAATTTGCATGTTCCAGCTGCACGGTCGTGGGCAAGATCAGATCCGCGTGGCGAGTGGTTTCATTTAGATAGATATCGATCGATACCATGAAGTCGAGTTCGCCCATGGCCGCAGCGAGACGTTCACCGTTGGGTGATGAGAGCACTGGATTGCCGCACACCGTGATCAGGGCCCGAGCGCGCTCTTCACCTGCCGCAGCTTCCTCGAGTTCTTCGGCAAAGACCGCGACCGGGAGCTGGCCTTCGTATTCGGGAAGTCCCCGCACGCGAGAATGCCAGCGGCCCATGTGCAATTCCGAACCGTCCCACAAGTAGTGCTCGGCCTGACCGGTCGCCGGTCGCGGAAACATCGATCCGCCTTCGCGGTCTAGATTCCCGGTCAGCACGTTCACAACGTCAACAAGCCAACTGGCGAGGGTTCCGAACTCCTGGGTGCACGTGCCGATACGCCCATAACAGACGGCGCGCTCTGCCCCGGCAAAGTCACGGGCGATGCGGCGAATCGTATTTGCCGACACACCCGTCGCTGTGGCGACATCCTCGGGCGAAAAGGGTTGCGACAATTCGCGCACGCGTTCTACACCGTCGGTAAAATCGCCGAGGCGACCGAGATCCGTGAGTTCTTCCGCAAACAGCACGTTGACCAGGGCGAACAAGAACAATGCGTCGCTGCCCGGGATGATGAAGTGATGTTCGTCAGCGAACTCCGCCGTCTCGGTACGGCGTGGATCCATCACCACGAAGCGCCCACCCCGGGCTTGAAGATCAGCGATCTCCTGTTTCACGTTGGGTGCCGACATCAGGCTGCCCTGGGAAACAAGTTGGTTCCCTCCGAGAGAAAGCATGTACTGGGTGCGTTGAATGTCGGGAATGGAGATCGCCCACATATCCCCATAGAGGATGCTGCTGGTGAGATTCTTGGGCTGTTGGTCCATGGTGGCGGCAGAAAACAGCCGCTCACTGTCCATCGCCTGGATGTACATCGGCACCGCCAACATGCCCGACACGCAGTGCCCGATGGGGTTGCCAATGTAGGTGGCGATCGAATCCTTGCCGTGGGCTTGCTTGATTGCCGCCAGGCGCTCACCGGCGTATCGGTATGCTTCTTCCCAGGAAATTGCTTCCCAACCCGCTGGCGTTTTGCGCAAAGGGCGGGTCAGGCGCTCTGGATCCTCATAGATACCCTTGGCCGCGGTGGCCTTGGGACAGACGTATCCGCGGCTGCGCGGGTCGTCGTCGTCGCCGCGAATGCTGAGAATCTTCTTCGCTGCCCGATCGACCTCCAGGGTCAAGCCACAGCTGGCTTCGCAGATGGGACAGGATCGGTATACGGTTTCGGAACCGTTCTGGGTGGTCGCCAAGTTGACGGGCTCCTCTCGCAAGAATCGCTGGGGTACCCAGCGATTCTATCACGTGAAGGCCGACGATCTAGGCGGCGAACCTTTCGCTACATCCTCGCGGGAAGCGGCTCGAGGATCTTCTGCACGGCTTCCTTGATGACGTCCTCACGGTCATTGGATTTCGACAGTCGCCTGGAGCCCCAGCCGGCCCACAGCGCGTCCTTCGTCTTGCGATCGAAGAACTCGATCGTCATGGTTCCCTTGGTGTACTTCTGCACGTTTACGTGCGAACTCGTGTACCAGCCCCCGTAGCGGTAGCCTCCGCGGTAGTACGTCGATCGACCGGGCGTTTCGGTCACTCGTATTTTCTCTTCCGTGTGGACGCCGTAGCGCACGATCAGATCGGCCCGTGATCTGTCGCTCGGAACGTAGCCCTTGGCCTGCAGCTGGCCGTCTACTTCGCGGCGGATCCGCTGGTCGTCCAGGCCGCTCACGTAGGGCCCCTGTTGCGCGCCCGACTCCTGCGGGCCGGCGTCGTCAATCCACGCATAGGTCTTGTACGCCGACATGTCGACATCGGGATCACTGTCGAACGCAGTCTTGATGGGCGACGTGCAGGCGAGAGCCAGGCTCGTGCCGACGAGCGCCAGGCAGAGGCGAGTTGATGCGTTGTGGGGGATCGACATGTGAGGGTCCTCGCAAGTGAATCGTGCCAGCGTAGCATGCCAACGTCGAGCGCTCGCCGGCTCGCGAATGTCGCTTCGCCATCGCCACGAGGGTCACGATGATGTTCCTTTCGTGGCGATGGCCCCGCAAGCCCCGACTCAGTAGTACGCTGCGGGCAGCTTTCGCGGTGGCACCGTGTTGTCGTCGGAGACCGTGAAGATCACTCGGTCGAGTTTCTTATTGAACTGGAAGATCCCGTCGTAGAGCTTCGAGACCTGGGTTCCCGTATCGCGGCCTACGTCGAAGGTTTCTGCCAGCGAGTAGGTGCTGATATGCATCTGCGACCGCTCGACCTGCGTCACGCACTTCGTCCGCGACACGGTCGGCCCAGCGCGTGGAATCGTTCGGGTCGTCAGAAGGGTTCTTAGTGTCGTCGGGCATTGCCGCTCCTCCCGCTTGAACTTGGGAGCTTAGTGCCGGGCAATGCAGAGTCCCAGCATGAAGAATTGGTAGGGTCCGATGCTGGTTCCATCCGAGGGGCTTTCATTCATCGTGATCTCCTGCCGAGTTGGATTGTTTGGCTCAACTCCAGGTCTGTCTATTACATGGTCCCGAAAACGGAACGGTTCATTTGATTCGAGGGGGGGCACGACCCGACTGCGTTCGACTCCGCCCAGCCAGCTCGATCCCGCCCCGCTTCACCAAGCCAACCAACCTCTTCACCCTTCTATACAAAGGCCCATCTGGGTCGAATTCCCTACTAAATTACCGTATAATAACCCCTCTAGGAAAATTCGGGGGGTGGAGCTGTGGGCGGTCCGGGATCAACTCGCTGGCGCGGGCACACCAAGCGTGGCCTGGTCGAGGCCACTCCTCGAATCTATCTCTCCGAGCTTGCCCGTGGCGGGGCATTCCGGGATGAGGACACTGTTTGCACCTGTGAGTGGACCATCGGCACTGGGCAGGCTCTGGCCAGCGCGATCCTCCTCATCACGGCACCACGGGACGACCGGACCCGGGATCTCAAGATCGTAATCACCCGCCCGGACGAATCTCCGTATCTCACCGAGATTCATCTCGACCCCGTGCGAACTCGGTACGGCGGCCACTGGTGGATTGCTCGATGTCCGGTCTCCGGGTGCTCCAGACGGGCTGTGAAGCTCTATTTGGACCTTCCTGGCGAACGCATCGGGTGTCGGTTCTGTCTCGGCCTGACGCATCGAAGCACACAGCAGCAAGACAAACGGCGCGACCACGCTCGAAGAGACCTTCACGGCTTCCTCCGGAGCCGTGCTCACCTGACCTCTCTCCGAAGCCAGGTCGTCACCGCGTGGATTGAAATTGAGACGACTCGCCGCCTCGGAGAACGAACACCGGGACGAGGCTGGGGGCGCTCAGAGACTCTGAGGGACCTGGCGTAGCCCCCCGCAGAACCAGATTTTTATTGAGTGCAATTCGATCACCATTCGGCACCATCTCTGGTGCTGATGTCCTTTGATCGAACCCCACATCTTGATCACTCCAGCGGAGCTTTCCCCCGTCTGGGTTCGTGTCACTTGGCTTCGGTCGATGGACATCAGCAGCGAACCTGGGCGGGGAGACCGGAGTGACGGCTCGACGCAGAAGAGGACCCGGTAAGGAGCGGTATCGATCCCTGCCTTATACGGACCCTGAGGGATCCCGAGAATCTGCTCGATGGTCGTTTTTTGTGGCGATCAAGCGGATGGCACCCGAAGTCTTAGACTGCCTCGCTGAGCGCGTCTGGCCAGAGTACAAGCTCCTTTGGAAGACAAGGCCCGCGACAAAAACTGGAAAGAAGCAGCCACGCACTACGAAACCATCGGCGTCCAGACCGCCGATGGGCGCATCTGATAAGCACGTTGCGGAAACGCTCTCGTCCCCCGAATTTATCGACTGGTACATGGCCGAGGTGAATCTATCGAACCCAGCACTCGACGGTCTTGTAATCGCGATTGACGACTGGGCAGAATACTACTCAGTATCATTTGACTGGGTAAAGGTAGTAGCTCTTAGGACACTCCGTGGGTGGGAAACTAGTCCAAGCCTTGCCGAACGATGTGACTGGCTTTTAGGCGGTCGATCTGCCAGTTATCCACTCGATCTTGAGCATGTTGATTTCACGTTCCGCTTTAATTGGGCATGGAGCCCCATCGGCAACTCTCGGAGCGACGCAGAACGGGAAGTAACGGAAGCTTTTGTTTTCGCCCTAGATAAGCACATGCAACGTATCGAAAACGACTTTCGCAATGCCGGTTGGGAGCCGGTTCAGCAACAAAAATCCGAGCACTTCGATTGGCTGGTCCGGAGACTTATCCTCAATCAGGATTGGGACGTGATCAGTAAGCATGACCCCGAGAAACGAAAGCAACCGACGCTCCGCGAAGGAGCAAACAAGGCCGCCGAGCGCATCGGGATCGATCCCAATCTCCTGAAAGCGACCCCGAATCCCTAGAACCGTATTTTCCAGGCGACACCAACTTTTCGATTTCCGGACATCGCCCCTCAAAATTTCGGATAGATAAAATTAACGGACGCGACTCAATCTGGATCCGCGGGCGCGGATGCGAACTCTCTCGCGTCCGCCCCGATATCTCACCGACCTTTGCTTGTGCCAGTACGGCAGCGGTGGTTGAATTTAAAGGTCCCTCAAGACCACTAATTCAATACCCAACAGGAGAAATACTATGGGCAAGAAATCAAAAGACCTGCAGACAATCTGCAATGACCGAAACATTTCACGTGATGACCTCGCCAACGACGCAGATTTCGGCGAAAACATGAGACCCATCACTTCTGCTTTGGGCCGATACGTTCGGCCAAGCACGGAAGTTCAACAGAAGATTGCAGAAGCCCTCGATCTTGACGTCGACCAGATCGATTGGGATCCAATCCCCGTGCACGAGATCTCCGAGAAATTCACGGAAATCCCAATCGTTTCCGAGGAGGATTGGGGTCGTTTCAATGGGGGGGAGAAGGTAGTCCACGGCGGACTCAAGGCTGAGACCGACACAGATTACATTTATTTCAAGTGTCCGGAGTGTGGTTGCCGATTCCATCCCAGGCTTTGTGGCTCACGCTACGAACTGCGCAGATCATCTCCAGGTCCTCTCCCCTATCACATTCTCGCCTTCAACTTTGCTTGCCAAGAATGCGGCTTTGTTAGCGGGTTTAAAATGTTCATAGACCAGGATCAATAAATATGTCTGGATCTATTTTGTCTACCAAGTCAGTCCTCGAAACTGCACAAGATCTTTCGAGATCTGGGATCGTCCCAATTCCCGTCCGCCCAAAAAGCAAGATCCCTTGCGAGTCCGGGTGGACCGAACCTAAGCACGGCACCTCCGATCTCGCTGCTCGTTTCGGGGGGCCAAACCTAAACATCGGAGTCCTTCTTGGCAAGCCAAGCGGCAACCTCGTCGATATCGACCTCGATTGCCCCGAGGCAATCGAACTTGCGAAGTCAATTCTGCCTGACACGGGTTGGACGCATGGTCGCCAAAGCGCCCGCTCGTCTCACTACTGCTACTTCGCGCAGGGCTGTAAAACCAGAAAGTTCGTAGACCCTATTGATGGCACCATGCTTCTCGAAATCCGGTCCGACGGTTGCCAAACCGTTGTGCCACCGAGTCGTCATGAATCCGGTGAACTGGTTGAGCACGAAGGCGAGGGGGTTGCAACAGAAGTCCGGTCGGAACTGCTGCAAGATGACGTATCGAAGCTTGCGGCTGCGACGATCTTTGTTCGCCACTACCCAGCCAACGGGGACCGCCACAACGCAATTATGGCGTTCTCCGGAATGCTCCTCAAAGGTGGCTTGCCCCAGGACGAAGTTGGATGGTTCGTCACGGTCATCGCGAAAGCAGCTGGCGACGAGGAATGGGAGCAGAGGAAGACCGATGTTGCGACTACCGCAGAGCGACTTGCTCAGCGTCAGCCTGTTACTGGAGCGCCCAAGCTTGCGAAGATCATTGACGAACGGGTCGTCCGCAGTGTCGCGAAGTTTCTTGGAATCGAGTGGGGGGGGGGCACGTCTCCCTCGTTCGAGAGCGCGATCCCGCAATCTGACTCTCAGAAGAGATTCGATTTCTTCCAAATCGACGATATCCAACTCGATCTGTCAAACAGCTACCTCATCAAGGGTCATATCGAGCAAGAATCGATGGTGCTCATTTACGGCCCGTCAGGCTGCTCCAAAACATTTATCGCTCTCGATATGGGTCTGCACATTGCGGCTGGACGAGATTGGCAGGGACATCGCGTAAAACAGGGCATGGTCGTTTACGTAGCCGCAGAGGGATCTCGCGGTTTCGCAAAGCGAATCGAAGCTTGCAAGAAAACATGGCTCGGTCGAACAGAAAACATTCCGTTTTATATCCTTCCCACGACGGTGGACCTTCTCGACCCGAACGCCGACACAGGCCCGTTGATCGAGGCCATCAGGAAACTGGAGGACGCCGGTGTGCACACATGCGTGGCGATTTTCATCGACACGCTTAGCCGCTCGATGGCAGGGGGCGACGAGAACTCAAGCGTAGATATGCCTCTGTTCGTCAAAAACTGTGATCGCATCAAGTCCGAACTCGGGTGCACAGTCATTCCGATTCACCACACCGGAAAGAATGCGAAGCGGGGAGCCAGAGGTCATTCGTCCCTGAGGGCAGCCATAGATACAGAGCTAGAAGTCAGCGTCGCGAAGAATCGACCTGGCTTCTGGATTAACGCCACGAAGCAGCGCGACATGGATCTTATGCCCGGTATCTCGTATCAGCTCGTCCCAGTGCAGCTCGGAGTCGATGACGACGGTGATCCCGTGTCGTCATGCGTTGTCGAGTTTGCCGGGGATCTAGAGGCCACGGACGAAGTCCAGAAACAGAGCCCAGCGGAAGAGCACTTCCTGGGTGTTCTGAATTCGTTGGATTCGGAGCCACTTCTTACCTTGGTGATCGAAGCCTCAGACCTAGAAATGAAGCCTAACCAGACTGGATTTTGTCGGAAGCGGGTACGCGAAGCTTCACTGCAGGCTCAGGCTGATGATGGAAGGAATGACCCGAAGTTGAACGGTCAGTATTTCCGACGTGGGCTTAAGGGCTTGGAAGAACAGGGGATTGTCGAATCCGACAAGCAATGGATCTGGTTCCCAGCCACCGACGACCTGGGGACAGAATGAAGTCAATGAAGCCTATGAAGCAATCCAATGAAGCTTCTGAAGCCCCCGCATCTCGTCAGGCTTCATTGGCTTCACCACCCTTTAGGGGTGAAGCCTATGACGCCGGTGCGACGCTCGGAGGAGAGAAGAAGGTCGGTTCTATCGAGCTTATTCCGCGGCCCGCTCGGAGATCACCTAATCCACATGTCTGGACTTCTGGGGAAGAGAAATGACCCGTCTAATCCTGCGGAGGCGAGAGAACTAACCCCATGCCCGACCGCCCCATCATACTCGCCGAGCGTCTGGCCTTGA
>JADFNE010000098.1 GCA_022563535.1 Myxococcales bacterium | reverse complement strand
GAGGGCATCCCGAGACTCGGCCTCAACGATCATGTGAAGATGATTGTGCTGGATGGAATACTCAACCAACCGAAAGTCACCGCGCTCACACCCCTGGACGAATGTCTTCCGAACTTCCATCACGAGTGATCGTTGCCGAAGGTTCGAGAGCCCCTTTACAACACGCAACGTCACATGGGCGGGAGTGAGTTTATCGAAGTTAGATCGTTGTCGATGAGGCACCTGGCCCCGCCCAACCCGCTTGGCCCCAGCCCCTTCGCGCGGCCCGCCATGCCCAGAGGTCATGCGCTTCTGCATGACGAAGTCAGCGAGTTCCAACTGCTTGATTACTGCCATGCCTCTACTGTAGCAGGAACCATCGCCATTTTCAACCCAATAATGCGTCAGATACACAAAATAAACACAACCGCAATCTGTAAACTTTCATTCACCCACTGTCCGCGCCACCGCCACGCCCCGCACGAACTCACCACCCTCAACCACCCTTCCCCTCATTCGCCCAAATGGCACCCAACCTCAGTACAGCAAGACCCCCAAGCCTCATCCCCAAAATCCCCGCAACAACCCATCGCCACCTGCAGGTACCCCCTAAGCATCAACCCCATCGCTCGGGGTGTCCGCCATCAGATCTCGCGCGTAATCAAGGGTGGAAGCCGGGCTCGCGAAGAAGTGTTGGCTGCCGGCGTGGATGTCGCGGAAACAGCGCTGGAGCGGGCCGTTGCGCAGGCCGGTGGTGCCGGCGAGCAGATACGCTTCGTGTACGATATTTGCTCCTTCCTGATTGACGTGGACTGTGGCTTGCCGCACCACGTTGCATAGCTTTGGGTTTACCTTGCCGGTTTTCCGCACGTCTTGCTCGAGTTCGGTAAAGATCTGATACACCCACGTTGTCGCTGCGTGGTAGCGCGATTCCAGGGTTCCAATGGCGTGCAAGAATCTTTCGCTGTCATTCAAGCTGGTGGTCGCGCCCATGCGCACCTTGGTCTTGGCGATGGACCGCAGTTCATCGAGCGCGCGACGCACCACGCCGATCGCAAAGCCCGAGTGTCCGATCGCGGTAAGTCCGATCACACCAATTTCATACATCTCGCCACCTCGCCTTCGGGTGGGCGCTGCAAACAGGAAGGTGGCCTCCTTGGGTATGTAGACGTCGTCCATTGCATAGTCGTAGCTGGCAGTGCTGACGAGCCCCAAGACATCCCAATTCCCCTTGACTTCAATGTTGTCCCGAGGAGTGATGCCGAACAGATAGGTCGCGGGGGCATCGCTACCCGCTTCGGGGAGAACCAGGAACCCCGCTCCGGCCCACTTCGCGTAACTCATGCCACTCCCGAACTGGTAATTGCCGCTGACTCGAAAACCGCCGCCGTCCGGCGTCGCGGTTCCGTTGGGCGCAAACTGCCCGGCCGCAAGGGGGACACCGTCTGCGAAGAGTTCACTCACGACAGGTTCTTCGGCGTAGGCGCCGAAATAGCCAATGGTGGAGGCCCCGGCCATCAGGCACCAACCCGCGGACCCGTCCGCGCGCGCGACTTCTGCAAAGACGTCGAGCAATTCGCAAATTGATAATTCACTGCCCCCGACTTCCTTTGGAGTCAGGACACCGAACAGATCCGCTCCCACCAGAGCGTCGACGGTTTCTTTCGGGAGTTCTGAACTTTCGGTCTTCGACGCCTGGGCATCGATGAAGGTTCTCAGTTCACGAGCGCGGTCGAGCATGGAGGCAGTCAAGGAGAAACTCCTGTTCTTTCATCAAGTGGCTGGGGCCCAAAGCATAGGGATAGGAAAGCTGGCGAGGTTCGCAAGTTTGGAATTGGGGGTTCCTCAGGTTGCTCGCCGGTCCTGTTCCTATGGCTCCTCAGAGACGACGTATTGGTCGCGACCACCGTCTTTGGCGCGATAAAGTGCCTTGTCGGCTCGCTCGATGAAGGCGGTGGGACTCAATGACGGCTCGCGGAAGGTGAAGGCCAGCCCGATGCTCGCGGTAATTTCCAGGGCCGTTCCGGAGTCCAGCGTCATGGGCTCTCGAGACAGCGCCGTGCACAGGCGCTCGCCAATCGCCGGGGCGTCAGCAAGCGAAGCATGGGGGAAAACAAGCAAGAATTCTTCGCCTCCCCAACGCACCACGGAGTCGTAATCGCGTAGTTGCCGCTGCATTCGAGCGGCAACGATCTTCAATACCTGATCCCCCGCGTTGTGTCCGTGAAGGTCGTTGACGTGTTTGAAATGATCGAGGTCCAGTAGAGCGATTGTGAAATTACAGATCCAGCCGGACAGTCCTGTCATGATAATGGCAGACACTGACCGAGGGGATCTGGATGACAGAAGAACAGCGGGAAATCAGACGTAAGAAGCGTGTTATCGAGTACGCCGAGAGGAATGGCAACATCAAGATCGCATGCCGGCGCTTCGGAATCGCGAGGTCGACCTTCTATCTTTGGCGAGATCGGTACCGAGAGTCGGGCGACGAGGGGTTGAGGCGTCGGATGCGCGTCTCCCACAATCACCCAAACAAGACCCCGGAAGAGGTGGTGGAGAAGATCCTGCACCTTCGCCGGACCTACCACATGGGCCCGATACGCATTGTCTGGTACTTGGAGCGGTACCTCGGCATCAAGACATCGGACGCGACGGTCTACCGTGTTTGCAAGCGGCACGGCCTCAATCGACTACCGAATCGTATGGGGCGGCGAGCGGTACACACGCACCGCTACGAGAAACAGGTCCCTGGCCACCACGTCCAGGTGGACGTCAAGTTCCTGACTTTGAAGAGGAAACGAGGTGGCTCGGTGCGCCGATACCAGTACACGGCGATCGACGATGCGACTCGAGTGCGCGCATTGAAGATCTACAAGCGACATACCCAGAAAAGTGCCATCGACTTCATCGATTACGTCGTGGAGAAGTTCCCGTTTCGGATCCAGACGATCCGCACGGATCGCGGCCACGAGTTCCAGGCGCTCTTCCACTGGCATGTCGCTGACAAAGGCATGGAACACGTCTACATCAAAGCGCGAACGCCACAGCTGAACGGAAAGGTCGAGCGGTCGCACCGGACCGACAAGGACGAGTTCTACCAGCTCCTCACGTACAAGGGGGATGTGGACCTCGAGAAGAAGTTGGCGGTCTGGGAACGCTTCTATAACAACGACCGGCCGCACGGGGCGCACAAGGGAAAGACACCGTACGAGGTGCTGAGGGAAAAGCTAAGCTAATGAAAAACGTCCGGCAGGATCTGCTACATCACACCCCCGCTGGCATGACGATCGCCGCGCGTGGTCAGGAAGTAAGCGACAGCATGCTCAAGCGCCTGGCCAACTTCCGCCGGAATGCCGGCATCGTGGAACCCATCGCGATTGTGAAGTAGGCGGGGCTACGGCCCGGGTTCTGGCTGCGACCGCAGCGCCGCAAAGAAATCAAAGATCATCTCGGCGTCCGACCCGGAAACGCCCGGAACGTTGGCCAACTCTTCTCGAGAGGCCTCGCGAATGCGCGTGAGCGAACCCAGCGCCTTGAGGAGCGCCTTTCGCTTCACCGGACCGATTCCGGGCAGTTCTTGCAGGATCGAGGTGAAGTTGACCTTGCTGCGCAGCTTGCGCTGAAATTCGATGGCGAAGCGATGGGATTCGTCTCGCACGCGCTGTAGTAGCAGCAAGCCCCGGGAACCAGGATGCAGCATGATCGGGTTGGCGCGCCCAGGTCGGAAAATACGCTCCGCCTTGAGCCCGCCGCCGCGCTTCACACGGGCTTTGGGTCCCTCGCCATCGCGTTCCTTTGACAATCCCAGGGTGTCGAGTTCCAGGCCGATGTCGCCGAGCACCACAATCAGCACCCCGAGCTGTCCCCTGCCCCCGTCCACCATCAATAGATCGGGCAGCGGCTCCTGAACAATCCGTGACATCCGGCGCTGCAACACCTCGCGCAGACAATCGTAGTCGTCACCCGCCTGGGCACGTCGGATGCGGTAACGCCGATAGTCCGACTTCACCGGAACACCGTCTTCGAAGACCACTCGACTCGCTACAGCCAGGGTCCCCTGCAGATTCGATACGTCGTAGCACTCGATACGTCGGGGCAGCGCGGTCAAGTCACAGCGTTTCCTGATTTCTTCGAGCGCGCCCTCTACACTGGTGCGGGCGCGCAAGCGCCGTTCGAGGGCCACTTCGGCATTGTCGATCGCCATCTGCACGAGCGTCTTGAGATCGCCGCGCTTTGGAGCCTTCAAGCGAACCGGGCGTTCGGCTCGATCGCACAACATGCCGAGTAGCGCTTCAGCGTCCTCTACCGCGGTCGGTGTCAATATCTCGCTGGGAATGCGACGGCCGAACTCTTCACCGTAGTACTGACCGAGAAACGAACTCACGACCGCGCCGGGGTCGAGGCGTAAATCGGAGAATGCAAAGTCTTCTGCGCCGATGACCCGCCCTTCGCGCACGTGGAATACCTGCATTACGGCGTCTCCGCCCTCTTGTGCCAGACCAAAGACGTCGCGGTCAACCGGTTGCTCGACGATGATGCGTTGATGTTCGAGGGTGCGTTCGACCCCTGCGATGCGATCGCGTACCCGGGCCGCCTCTTCGAAGTTTTCCTCCGCGGAAGCCTTCTCCATTCTCTCATTGAGAGAATTCATGAGTTCGGCCGAGCGCCCGCGCAAGAACAGCAGAGTTCCCATCACGAGTTCGTTGTAGCCGGCTTCATCGATGCGATCGCAGCATGGAGCCGCACATCGTTTCATTTCGAATTCGATACAGGGTCGTCCGCGGCGCCGGTAGTCTCGAAACACGGCGTCGGTGCACGACCGCAGCGGAAAGATCCGCCGCAGATCCCCCAGCGACTTCTTGAGTTCGATGCTCGAAGTGTACGGCCCGAAGTACTCCGCCTTGTCCCGGCGGAATTTTCGCACCGTTTGCAAGCGAGGCCATTCGTCATTCGGATCGAGACGCAGAGCGAGGTACTGCTTGTCGTCCCGCAAACGCACGTTGAAGGGCGGCTTGTACTGCTTGATCAATTCATTTTCGAGCAGCAGCGCGTCTTTTACGTTTTCGGTCGTCAGCACGTCGACATCCGCGGCGCGTTCCACCAGTGCCGGGATACGCATGCGACTGTCTGCACCGGAAAGATATTGGCGAACTCGACTTCGCAAGTTCTGGGCTTTGCCGACGTAGAGAACGTGGCCGTCGGACGCTTTGAACAGATACACCCCAGGGCCGGTCGGCAGGGACGCGGCGCTTTCTTCGAGCTTGCTCTTCTCCTCAGCCATTCCTCGCACCCCGCATCAGCCGAACCGCAAGCGCCGCTCCTCGAGTTCGTTGATGCGGTCGCGTAGATCCGCGGCTCGCTCGAACTCGAGGTCCTTGGCGGCGGCCTTCATTTCACTGCGCAGGGCCTTGATGAGCACTGGAAGTTCGTGGGCGGGAACGTGGGGCTCGGCCAATTGATCGGATTTCGGAACCGTCACGTAGTCCGACTCCCAGATCGAATCGTGCAAGCTAGTGATCTTCTTGGCAATGGTCGTGGGCGTAATGCCGTGCACTGCGTTGTATTCTTCCTGCACAGCGCGGCGACGATCGGTTTCTTCGAGCGTGCGCTTGATCGAATCCGTTCGCTTGTCGGCATAGAGGATCACTTCGCCCCTGGCATTGCGCGCCGCACGGCCGATCGTCTGGATCAAGGATCGGGTCGAACGCAGGAAGCCCTCTTTGTCCGCGTCGAGGATGGCCACCAGTGAAACTTCCGGAATATCGAGCCCCTCGCGCAACAGGTTGATCCCCACCAATACGTCAAACCCGCCTTCTCGCAACTCGCGAATGATCTCCATACGCTCGATCGTGGCGATGTCGCTGTGGAGATAGCGAATACGAATCCCCAGCTCGGCGTAGTACTCCGTGAGTTCTTCCGCCATTCTCTTGGTCAAGGTGGTGACGAGGACGCGTTCCTTCCTTTCCACCCGCAGCCTGATCGCTTCGAGCAGATCGTCAACCTGTCCACTGGCCGGACGGATTTCGATCTTGGGGTCTATCAATCCAGTGGGGCGGATGATCTGTTCCGTCACCACGCCCTGGCAAATCTCCATTTCGTATTCGGCCGGGGTCGCGGACACGTAGATGGTCTGCTTGGCCCGCTCGCGCCATTCATCAAATCGCATCGGGCGATTGTCGAGGGCCGACGGCAACCGCCAGCCGTATTCGACCAGGGTCTCTTTTCGGGCCCGGTCTCCGCGGTACATGCCTCCGATCTGTGGAATCGTGATGTGGCTCTCGTCGAGTACCACCAGGGTGTCCTCGGGGAGATAGTCGTAAAGGGTGTACGGGGTCTGGCCCTGGGAACGACCATCGAGCCAACGAGAGTAGTTCTCGACCCCGTGACAAAAGCCCATCTCCTCGAGCATCTCGAGGTCGTACATCGTGCGTTGTTCGAGGCGCTGGGCTTCGAGCAACTTGCCCTCGCGTTCGAAGTGCTGCAACCGTTCCATCAACTCGGTGCGAATGCCTTCGATCGCCTGCTTGATGCGCGTGCGCGTGGCCACGTAGTGACTCGCCGGATAGATCATCACACGCTGGGGTCGCGACAGCACCTTCCCACGCAAGGGGTCAATCTCGGCCAGACTCTCAATTTCGTCGCCGAAGAACTCGACCCGAATCGCCCGCTCGGCTTCATACTGGGGAAAGATTTCGACCACATCGCCCCGCACACGAAAGGTGCCCCGGTGAAAGTCGTGATCGTTTCTGGTGTACAGCAGGTCGACCAGGTTGCGCAGCAAGTCGTCGCGCACCAGATGCATGTCGGTTTCGAGGTAGGCGTGCATGCTGCCGTAGTTTTCCGGCGCTCCAAGTCCGTAAATGCAGGAGACGCTCGCCACCACCAGGGTATCTCGGCGGGTCAGGATCGAATGCGTGGCGGAATGCCGCAGCTTGTCGATCTCGTCGTTGACCGACGAATCTTTTTCGATGTAGGTATCGCTCGCCGCGATATAGGCTTCGGGTTGGTAGTAGTCGTAGTAGGAGACAAAGTACTCGACCGCGTTGTTGGGAAAGAGACCCTTGAATTCCGCGTAGAGCTGGGCGGCCAGGGTCTTGTTCGGAGACATGACGATGGTGGGACGATTGATCGCCTCCACGACGCACGCAATCGTGAAAGTTTTGCCGCTGCCCGTAACCCCGAGCAAGGTCTGATGTGCATCGCCGCGCTCGATCCCGGCGAGCAACTCAGCAATCGCGGCGGGCTGATCTCCCGCTGGCTTGTAATCCGAAACAAGCTCGAACGGGATCCCCTCATCCAGGCCCCTCAGCATTCTCGCCCTTGTTCCGGCCGCACTCACTTGCGGCTCCAGCGCGGTCCTTCCGGCGAATCGACGATCACAATCCCCTCTGCCGCCAATTCGTCCCGGATCCGATCTGAAGTGGCAAAGTCTTTGTTCTTGCGAGCCGCTTCGCGCTCGACCAACAGCCTGTCGATCCGCGGATCTACTTCCGCAACTTCTTCTGCCGCAGTGGCGTGCGCAAGATTCAGCCCGAGCACCTCGTCGAAGTCCAGCAACAGGTCACGCCGATCGGCGGGGGAAAGAGAGTCGCTGCGCGCGACCTCCCAGGTGACCGCCATCGCCTTGGGGGCGTTGAGATCGTCTGCCAGCGCTTCGCGAAAGCGCGCACGATATGGCGCCTGGGCTTCGGTCGTGCCCTGCCCCTGTTCTTCGCGCAGCCCCGCGACGACGTTCACCAGCCGTCTATACCCTTTTGCCGCCGACTCGATCGCCTCGTCGTTGAAGGTCTGTTGCTGACGATAGTGAGCCTGGAGCACGAAATAGCGAAAGGCCAGGGGTTCAATCCCGCGATCGACCAGATCGTCGATGCCCTTCACGTTGCCCGTGGATTTCGACATCTTCTCTCCACCGAAGTCCAGGAATTCGTTGTGGATCCAGACACTCACCCAGGGCTCGATTCCAAAGGCGCATTCACTTTGTGCAACCTCGTTGGTGTGATGCACGGTCGCCAGATCAATACCGCCGGTATGAATGTCGAAGCGCTCGCCGAGATACTTGCTGCTCATGGCCGAACACTCGAGATGCCAGCCGGGGAAGCCCCGACCCCAGGGCGAATCCCACTCCTGAAGTCGCTTCACTCCCTCCTTGGCAAACTTCCAGATGCCGAAATCTGCGGGATGGCGTTTGCCTTCGACTTTGTCGATGCGTTGCACTGCGCCCTGCCCCTCGAGATCGAGCTTGGCCAGATCGGCGTAGCGAGGAAACTTTGAGATATCGAAATAGATGCCGTCCTCGAGTCGGTATAGAAAGCCCTTCTGGTCGAGAGTCTTGGCGAGCGCGATCTGCTCTTCGATGTGATCGGTGGCCTTGGGGTTGAAATCGAGCTCCTGGCAGTTCAAACGCATGCGGTCTGCGTGCCAGAGTTCGGTCCACTTGTTGGCGATTTGCTCCGCGGTCTGGCCGGCGCGCTGGGCCGCCAGTTCCATTTTGTCTTCGCCTTCGTCCGAGTCGGAGACCAGGTGTCCAACGTCGGTGATGTTGACCACGTGGGTCACCGCGAAGCCTTCGCTGCGGAGAAACCGCTTGAGCAGATCGGGGACGAGTTGCGAGCGCAGGTTGCCAATATGCGAGGGGCCGTAGACCGTGGGGCCACAGGTGTAGATCCCCACCTTGCCCGGCACGAGCGGAACAAATTTTTCTTTCTTCCGCGTTCGCGTATTGTAAAAGACGATCTCACTCACCGGCGCCACTCCCCCCCCCTCGCTACGAGCAACACGACAACCAGCGCCGCCATTCCTTCTTCTCTTCCCAGAGCGCCGAGATGATCGGTGCTCGTCACCTTCAAATTGATGCAAGTCTGTGGGCTGCCCAGCAGGGATGCCAGGTTCTTTTGAATTTCCGCCTGGTGAGGAGCGAGCCGTGGCACCTGGGCAATCAAGGTGGCGTCGAGGTTCCCCAACTCGAGGCTTCGCTCGCGCATCATTTCTACGACCCGTTCGAGCAGAATTGCGCTGTCGATCCCGCGCAGACTTTCGTCGGAAGAAGGAAAGTGTCGACCGAGATCCCCCTCCCCCATGGCGCCCAGGATGGCGTCACAAACGGCGTGGAGCAGAACGTCCCCGTCGGAGTGGCCTTCGAGCCCGCGATCGAACGGAATCTCGACTCCGCCGAGGACCAGTCGCCGGTCCGACACGAGTTTGTGTGCGTCAAATCCCTGTCCAATTTTGGGGTTCATCGGCTTTCCTCCCCAGCCAATCCGCTCTCGGCCGCTAGCCAGCTCTCGGCCTTCAACCAGCTCTCGGCAAGAGCGAGGTCTTCAGGCAGAGTAATCTTGATATTGCGAATACTTCCACTCACCACTCGCACCGGGATTCCGAGTCGTTCGACCAGCTGGGCGTCGTCGGTTCCCGCGAACCCGTCGGCCCGAGCCTTGTCGAGCGCCTCCCGGAGCACGTCATAGCGGAATACCTGCGGTGTCTGAGCCGACCAACACTCGTGTCGATCGGGGGTTTCGACCACCGCCCCGTCTCTCACTCGTTTGATGGTGTCCCGAGCGGGCACCGCGAGCAGCGCCGCGCCGTGTTTTTTTGCCTCAGCGATCACCCGCGAAATGTCCTCCAGCGCAATCAAACAACGCGCCGCATCGTGCACGGCGACCCATTCCACCGACTCCGGCAACGCCGCCAGGCCCGCCGCAACCGAATCCTGCCGCACAGCCCCTCCGATGACAGGATCGAGCCGCTTGGGACTCGGCCCGAGCCCCAGTCCAGCAAAGCGCTCGACATCGTCGGCGCCGATCACCGGTTGCACGATGTCGATTTCCAGCGCCCGATCCATCGCGGCCAGGGATCGCTCGAGCAGGGTCTGGCCCACCAACTCGACGTAGGCCTTTGGGAGTTCTCTCCCCAACCGCTCCCCGCGCCCCGCCGCCACTACCAATGCTGCAACCGTCATGGCGGGGGATTCTAGCAGGCTGCGCGCGGCCTTATACGCTCGGCGCTCCGGGGTCCCCCCCGATTTACAAGCTGCGGGGTTCTTGGCCGGGTTTTCGCGGATCTGCTAAATGATTGCCCCGACACGACGACGCTCCGTGTTTTATCCATGTCTGACCCCAATGCGCTTCTTCGATCCATGTATTGAGATCGGCAATCGAATTGCCGGGTATTTGTGAGTCTCGTTTTGGAGGAATCCCATGCTATTCGCAACCCACGCTCATTTCCGAATTGTCCCGATCCTGCTCGCGGTGGCCTTTACTGCCAACGCAGAACCGGAGATGGATGCCGTCCCCGAGGAG
>JADFNE010000097.1 GCA_022563535.1 Myxococcales bacterium | reverse complement strand
GGCACCGGACCTCGCGGCGATGGAACTTCCGGAGATCCAGCGATCGAATACGGACTCGCTGCAGCTCGGGTCCGAAGCTCTATGGCAATTGCGAGTCCATCCGCGGCGCGCGGTGGAAGATCTGGCGGCGTTCTCATTGGTCAGCGGCCAACCGGCCGACGAAGTGCGGATCGCATCCCGCGAGCTCAAGCTGGCGCTCGCAGAGCTGCATGATCGGTCGGGCGCAAAGCCGTTGTTGGCGCCCCATCGCGATTCGCGTTCCGAAGATTTTCTCACGGCGCTCGGCTTCGTGCAGGAAGTCTGGCCCGCGACCCACACCGCCGCCGTGCGTCCCATCGCGCAAGCACCAGCAGTCTCCGCGGCCCCGCATATGACAGGAGACAACCCTGATGAAAATCTGGACGCGCAGACCATTCAAGCGACAGTTCGATCCACAGTTCAATCAAGAACAACCCGAGCGAGTCCGCAAGAGCCCTGCATGGATCGTGGCGCTAGCCCTTGCGCCCGTGCTCGGCGCTTCGGGTTGCGCATCGTTGCAATTCGACTTTGCCAAGCTCATCGGCCGCTCGGCTCCCGAAGCTTCTCTGCCCGGGATCATCGAGCCTCGCGTCTTCCTGGGCGGCGCGGCGCTCGCCCAGAAGAAACTGCGCATGCGTCGAGTGCACGCCGATCTCGTCCACCTCTACCGAGGCTACGAGATCAACACCCGACAACTCAAGCGCAGGGACGCTCTGCAACTCGAGGCGTTCGTCCGCCCGTTCATCGATCGACATGTCGATCCGCTGTTTGTGACCAAAGGCCAGGGCTGGAACACCGACCTGCGACTGCTCAAGGCCAATTTACTGTTCGCCAAAGCTGCGCTGTTTGTGGCGATCGAAGAATCAGCAGGACTCACGGAAGTGATCGATACCCTGTCGGGTCGCTTCCGCGACCACGAGAGTCTGTTGATCGAGTACCCGATTGGTGAGACCCAGACATTGGCACACGGAATTCGAGATCTGCGCATTGCGCGGCGCTCATTGTAATCGAGGGTTTGAACAATGGAGATTTTTACCATGACGAACGAATGGCTATTGGCGGGCATGGCGAGCCTCGCGTCGCTGTTGGTGCTCTGGGTTCCCCTGTCACGGGGGATGAGTCTTTTCTTTCGCGGGCGCATCGCGACTCGCCCTGTGACGGAGCATGAACTCGAACGGCAGCGCACCGGGGCGCCCGGGGTAGATCCCCAGGCACTCGGGTTGCTGCTGGATCGCGTCGAGTCGGAATCCCAGCGTGAGAGCGACGCTCCCTATTCGAGTGCATTCATTCGGGATGCTTCCCGCCAGTATGTGATGAACGAATATGTGTCCCGCTATGCCGACCCCATCGCGATGTACGCAAATATCCTGCCCCCGATCGGGTTTGTGGGAACCACGATCGGCCTCATGGTGTTATTCGTTTCGATGCATGTGGCGAACGATTCCCTGCACCTGAGTGCACTCGCCCTTGCGTTGAGTTCGAGCATCTTCGCGTTGGTGGGCTACGCCACCCTCGAAGGCTTGAGGATTCACCTCTATGGACGTCTCCAGCGCTGCCTGGACGGGGTTGCCTGAGGATCGCCTTTCGCACCCGCGACCCAGTAGAAAACCCGCGAATCTCGGGTCGGCGACTGGAATACCTGGCGCTGGAGTTGTCCCTCTACGCGCAGGCAGTTTTCCCGCCAAGTACCCGAAAAACCTAGGTGCTGGGGTGTTCTCCCGATACAGTCTGGGGGACCGGAAAGGCATTGGCGCGCCAGACGCAGGTGGACCGGTGACCGGGGTCACAGTGGAGGGTCCGCAGCCGCCGATAACCAAGCGCAAGAGGACATAAACCCCATGCTCCACCCAGGTCGATTGTCAGTTCGTCGACCGGTCCGATTGAGGTCAGCATTGAGTTCCGCATTGAGATCAACGATGTTTCATACGAATTTCCGGAATCGCAGCGCCGTACGGCGATTCGAATTCGCTTTGCTCTCGGCGATTCTCGTAATCTCGTTGGGATGGGGGTCGGTCGCCCAGGCGCGAACAGAGACTGCTCGCTGGACCCATGCGGACACTGGCCTCGCCGGCTTTCGCATCTATTCGAGCACGAGCCCGGGCGCTACAGGCAGCCTGGTCGAAGACCTCACGCTCGCGGAGGCGGGACCCAATCAAGCCGGGGAGTACTTCACCACGCTCACCATCGCGGACGAGGCGACGGTCTATATCACGGTCACGGCGTACGACGACGACAACGTCGAGTCGTATCGCTCGAATGAAAAAACTTTTGCCCCGCCGCCGCCCCCCGACCGCGACAACGACGGCACACCCGACGACAGCGATGCCTTTCCCGACGACCCGAACGAATCCGTCGATACAGATGCAGATGGCGTCGGGGACAACGCCGACGCCTTCCCCAATGATTCCAGCGAATGGGCAGACTCCGACGGTGACGGTTACGGGGACAACAGCGACGCGTTCCCGAACGACTCAACGGAGTGGTTGGACAGCGACGGCGACGGTTACGGGGACAACGTCGACGTCTATCCAAACGATCCGACCCTACACGAGGAAATCCCTGTGCTGAGCCCGTACCGGGTGAACGCCGGTGGGTCAGAGGACCTGGAACTCTCGGACGGCAGGACCTGGACACGAGACATGGGCTTCTGGAACACCGGCACTGCGAACGTGATCGATTCCAGCATCGATATTGCGGCGACCACCTTCGATGAGATGTATCGCAGCGGTCGCACCGATCCCGCCAGCGGCGAAGAGATGATGTGGAGCTTCCCGCTGACCAATGGCTCCTACACCCTGCGTCTATACTTTGCCGAGCACACCTATACCGCGGCCGGGCAGCGCTTCTTCGACATCGAGGTGGAGGACGTTCTGGTGCTCGGTGATTTCGACATCTTTGCCGAAGCCGGAAACACGCAGTATCGGGCCGTGGTGAAGAGCTTTACCGTTGCGGTGACGGACGGAGTTCTCGAGGTCCGCTTCGTGCACCGCCCAGGCGGCTCTGATCCCACCGTGATGGGGATAGAGGTCGTGAGCAACGATGCGGCGGAGGGGCCGCTCTTGACCACCCCAGGCAAGCCCTTCTTGATCGACACCAACTAGTAGGCTGAAGAGGACGGACTGAGCAGTCCGTACCCACTTCCCGGGAAGCATGAGAGCAAACGAGCGGGGTCCGGCACAGCCGGGCCCCGCTTTCTCTTTGCGCGGGATTTGTAAGAATTGCAGGGGAGTCATCGGCCGCAGCCCCACGTGCTGAATCCAGCTCGACCCGGAGGAGTTCTCATGAGCCACCCCCAGGCCCCCCTGTCGGGCATTCGCATCATCGAAAGTTCCCTGCTGGGTCCGGCCGCGATCACGACGCATCTCGCGGATATGGGGGCGGAGGTGATCAAAGTCGAGTCCCCTGCGGGCGACTACATACGCGAGATGACCTGGCCGATCATCAACGGCGTTTCGTTGCTTCATCTCCACATCAACCGCGGCAAGCAAGGCATCACCCTCGATCTCAAGCAGCCGGAGGGCGTTGAGGTCTACCGAGAACTCGTGCGGGGGGCGGATGTTGTGGTCGAGGCCATGCGGCCAGGCTCGCTCGCGCGACTCGGCCTCGGCTACGAAGACCTGCGCAAGAAAAATTCAAAGCTCGTCTTCATCAACATCTCGGGTTATGGCATGACGGGCCCGTACCAGAACCTGCCGGCCCACGGCATTGCTTTCGACACCTGGGCAGGACTGGTGAACCCGGCTTACGACGACGAAGGTTTTTGTTACATCCCCGAGCACCCCTCAATGGGCATGCACGCCGGCCCACTGTTCGGCGCACTGGGGATCCTGGCCGCCGTCCTGCGCGCCCGGGAGACCGGCTCGGGCTGCATGATGGAGATTGGCCAGTCCGACGCCGCGGCCTACATGGACTGGTACCGCAGCGAGTCATGGAAGGCCTACGAGCGCCCCGAATCCGAGGTCACGGGCAACAAGGCCGACAACTACGAACGTCGAGCCCCGGGCACCGCGGGTATGAAGGAAGGCGTCCGCTACCAGATGTACGATTCGTCGGACGGCCAGGTTCTATTCATGGCGAGCGAGCAGGCGTTCTGGAAGAACTTCTGCGAGGGCGTGGGACGCATGGATCTCTTTGAAAAATGGCCCGGCTCGAAGTTTGCCGATCACGCCCGGGGCAATCGAGATCTCCAGGTGACCCTGCGCGACATCTTCAAAACCAAGACCTCCGAGGAGTGGATCGAATTCAGCAACACGCACAACACCCCGATCGCGCCGGTCAACACCCCGAAGAGCATCGCCGACGATCCGCAGTTCAAGGTACGATTTTCCCATTATCCCGCATCGGAGCACGGCGCCGAGATGATGCCCCTGCCGATCAAATTTATCGACGAAGAACTCCCCGTCCCCAGCATGGCGCCGACTGTCGGCCAAGATACGGAGTCGGTGATGAGTAGAGTATTGGGCTACGACGAAGAGAAGATTGCGGCGCTGCGCAGCGCGGGCGCTTTTGGCAAGAAATAGAGCGGGCAAGGAATAGAAACTAGACATGGGAAGACTTGCAGGTCGACAGATTCTTGTGGTGGGGGCGTCTTCGGGGATCGGACACGCGACGGCAAAGGCGTTTGCTCGGGAGGGTGCGGCAGTCGCCGTCTGCGCGCGCAGGGTCGATCGTCTCGAGGAACTCGCGGCCGAGCTGGGTGATGGCGCGATCGCGGTGCCCTGTGATGTTCGCGACCCGGAAGCCATTGCAAGCGCGGTCGAGCAGACGGTTGCGCAGCTCGGTGGACTTACGGATCTCGTCGTCACTGCGGGGATCGCGACGCTGTCCCGGGTCGCGGATGCGACGGCTGAGCAGTGGCGCGAGGCCTTCGAGATCAACGTGATGGGGCCATCGCTGTTTACGAGTGCTGCCCTGCCGCATTTGTCCAAATCCGGGGGGCGAGCGTTGTTCGTGTCGTCGATCGTGGTCGAAGACAATCCACCGCGTCACGGGCTCGGGCTTTACTCCGCTACCAAGGCGGCGCTCAATCGCATGATCGATTGTTGGCAGGCGGAAGAGCGGTCTGTTTCGTTTACCCGGGTCTCGGTGGGGGACACGATGGCGACGGAGATGGCGAGCGCCTGGGCACCCGAGGACGTGATGGCGTTTGCTACGGAGTGGTCGGAGAAAGGATATTTGTACGGGCGGACCATGGAGCCGGATGATGTGGCGCTGCATTTGGTGGATTTGTTGGCGGGGCGGGAAGCGGTTCCGGTTTCGGTTTTGGTTCCGCGGTATGGGGAGGGGTAGGAGTGCCTGGCGGTAGTGCGATGTAACTAGCTTGTTCCTGGGCCGCGGTTGGGGGGAGGGGGTTCCAGCGAATGGCTAATTGTTTTGGGGCTGGGTTGTGGGCGTTGCGGGTGTGGCTTCAACTGGGCTCTCGGTTATAGCGACTTGGTCTGCGCTTTACTTCGCTGAAACCCTCTCTCCCCAACGTGCGGTCCGAAAAGCGGCAATTGCCGCAGGCCTCAACAAGCGAGTGACCACCCACACCTTCCGCCATTCGTTCGCCACCCACCTACTCGAAGCCGGCACCGACATTCGAACCGTACAAGAACTCCTGGGCCATCGAGACCTCAAAACCACAATGATCTACACCCACGTAACCAAGAGCGGTCCCTACGGGGTCAAGAGCCCAGCCCACCAACTCTAGAGCGTTATCCCGCACGCCTACGCGGGGATATAAAATATGGCGGCATGAGGTGAACATCGTTCAAGTGGCTGGCGTTGCGAGCAATTCCCGGTAATCAACTTGAATCCGATCTCGTTATTCAAGGCACGACATTGCGGGATATCATGACTACACTGGGAGTTGGTTATTAACTAGTTAGACAGCACGGAACCGGAGACACCCGTGAAGCGGATACCTGAGCTGCGGGGTCTCTCGGATGATCACCACACAGGTCTTGTTTTGGCTCAACAGTGCACGCGAGTCGGTCGCTCGGGTTCCCCGTTATCTCCTGAGGAAGTTTGGAATCAGGTCGCCGAAGCATTTTCCAGCCATCTTGAGCCGCACTTTTTGATCGAAGAAAACCTCCTGTTGCCCGCACTTGAAGCGATTGGCGAAATTTCGCTAGCGACCCGAATCCGCGAGGACCACTGCGCTCTTCGTGCCTTGCGAGAGACGGACGACCCTACTCGAACCGTGATCCAACGCTTCGGTGAGCTTCTAGAGTCGCACATTCGATTTGAGGAGCGCCAGGTTTTCGAGCCAACTCAACATCGACTGCCTGCGCGTGTGCTCGACGCGATTGCCGCGGCATGTGAGGCCAATTCGCGGAGCTGCCTGCAATCGCGCGAGCCGTAGCGCCGCGCTGTCTAACTTGCCGTTGCAGTCGGACCGGCTAGGGCTGCCTTCCAATTGAGCCGTGGTAGTATTCAAGTGTCTACGGTGTGTCAGCCGCCGCGGCAGAGCGCCGCCAGCCGCTGAACGCCGATCCGTTGGGCGGCGTGGGCCTCTATGATTGCGCTGTTGGCGGTAGCGAGCGTCGTGCCCCTCGTTCTCCATGTTCGAAATGAGTTTGGTCCTCAGGCTCCGAGTCGAGCAGTTGCGACGCTGGCGGGCCTGTCTGTCGCACCGGTTGTCGCCGCCGGCATTTGGTTTCCGATCCCGTTTAGCCTGGTCTCAGCTCCTCTCGCACCATGCCTCTTTCTGCTGGGTCGCCACGTCTACCGACCAGACAAGATTCGGTCGAATCGCGAACGCGCCTATTGCCTGGGATGTGTCGCTACTCCGCCGGTGGTCTGGACGGTTTTCGCGGTACTTACCCGTGTTCTCTGAGGCCCCGAGGAGGTGATGCAATATGTTTTCTCACGACTCCGCGGCTGGGGAACGTGTCCAGCCATGAATCTAATCGCGAACAGCCGCCCAACAAAGCGATGAAGTCGGACGTTGAAAAGCGTGGTTCCAATTTCCGTAGTACCGTTTTGGCATCAACCTTTTCAGACTCGGCCGAGTCGGTGGCGCTTTTCAACGCCGGTTATTGCCGATCCGTTGGGCGGCACACGAAACGTCATCGGGAGACGGATCGATGACCGAGACGACTGAAGCTGACGAAATGGACGATGCGAAGCCCACGGATGCCACCGGCGAGCCGGATGGCGCCGCCGTCCGCTTCCCCCCGCCCTTCGTCCCACTGATCGCGCTGGCGGTCGGCATCGCGCTGCAGCTCCGGTGGCTGCTCGCATTGCCGGTGCACGGACTACTTCGCTACGGGCTCGGCGCGCTACTCCTGTTGGTGGGGCTCGGCGCGATGGGCGCTGCCATCGGACGGTTCCGCGAGATCGGCCAGGATCCGAAGCCCTGGGTCGCGACGCCGGCAATCGTGTCCACCGGTATCTACCGCTTCACGCGCAACCCGATGTACCTCGGTATGGGTCTAATGCAGGCGGGCTTCGGCGTCGCACTCGCCAACGGCTGGGTCTTCCTGCTGGTCCCGGTCACTTGTTTTGTGATCGCGCGGATCGCGATCCGCCACGAGGAGGCCTACCTCGAGGGCAAGTTCGGCGCCGAGTACACCGACTACAAGGCACGCGTGCGGCGCTGGATCTAGCTCCGCCCTACTCGCCCTCGTTCGGCAAGCAAACACGCGACCCGGTAGGCAACCGATTTCGTGCTCATCTGCTGCATGGCGCGCCGACTCTCGCAAGCCGCCGGCCGCCCAACAAGCCGTTGCAGCGGACCAGTTAACAGCTTCGTTGCATTGACCCGCATGACCGCCTGGCGGCATACTTCGGGTGAAGGATTGGGTCCGGTCAGCGCTGTTGCTGGCCGCTGAACGCCGATCCGTTGGGCGGCGTTAGTGAAGAATGCGGCCGTCAGCCTATTCTTGGTGCTCGCGTCCTTCGGACTAACTACCTGGTGGGCGCTTGAATCAAGTGGTGTTGCTGTTCTCGAAACGCTGGCTCCGGACGGTTCTCTTCGATCTACTCACGTTTGGTTTGCCGAGCCTAATGGTGAGCTATGGCTCGAAGCAGGCACGCCAAAGAACTCCTGGTACCTAGACATCCAGCAAAATCCGAGTGTTTCGTTCTCATCGCTCCGCAGATCCGGGCAGTACGTTGCCCAGCGAGTTGATGATCCCGGAGCACACGACCAAATTCGGTCGCTGCTGCGCGCTAAGTACGGCGCTCGCGATTGGTGGATTGACCTCATTTTCGACGTGTCAGGCTCAATAGCCGTTCAGCTCGTGCCTCGACAGGGGTACAACTCTCGCTAGGCGCCGTGTGAATTCAAGATTGCAGTGCAGCATTCGACTAATCGAAACCTCCAGGAACGCAAATACTAGAAAAGGGTAGTTCGTCGTGAACAGCCGCCCAACACGCCGTTGCAGTTGGACCGGCTAGGGCTTCCTTCCAATCGAGCCGTGGTAATATGCAAGTGTCTACGGCGTGTCAGCCGCGGTGGTAGATCGCCGCCGCGCTGCTGAACGCCGATCCGTTGGGCGGCGCGAAGGAAGCGCGAGGTGACACCGCGACAGGCTGCAGCATTCGTCCAGAAGCACGGAGTCGTCCTCGAGTCGGCGGCCGGTCCAGTTCCATCACTTGCGGCAGCCATCGCGGGGGGTCCGATTGACGGAAGCTGGTGGTCGCATCCGCGGAGCCACGAGATCTTCGAACTTACGCAGACAATTCGCGGCCGCGAAGATGTCCTCGTGTGCCGTCTCGTCAATGGCAAGGTTACATTCGTTCACCGTCGCCTGTGGCCAGCGATTGTTTCTGCGGCAAAGCGCTTCTCCAAGAAGCAGCTCGCCCAAGTCCACGAGATGCATACTGAGTCGGGACGCCACGTCGCCAGGGAGGTTGCGTATCCGAAGTGGGTCCCCGCCGAGGTCAAGGCTGAAGCCAGGCAGATGTCGGAAGAAGAAGCGGTTCGGGAACTCGGTACCTGGTGTGAATAGCATGCGCCGCGCGCAGCCCGACAACGCGCTGGAGCTGACCGGTTACAGTGTGGTCCAATCGATTCTTGGTAGATTTGCGGGTGAACCCGGAGCTTGGGCCTCGGTAGCAGTGCGCCACCGGCAGCTCAGCTCCATACGTTATACGGCTTACTGAGGAGATCCAATCGATGGCTATAGAACTCAAGATGCTGACACTGGCTGCCTTGCTCACGGTAGTCCTAGCGCTCGTCGGGGCTGCCGCGCTCATTCTTCAGCGGGGGTTACGATACGGATTCGGCAACCGCGATCAGTCGGAGCCGCTCTCTCCGTGGGGGGAACGCGTGCTTCGAGCGCATCGAAACATGCTCGAAAACCTACCTCCTTTTGCTGCCCTTGTTCTTGTTGCTCAGGTCGCTGGGGTCGCGAATGAAGCTACTGCGTGGGGCGCCGTACTGTTCTTTTGGGGCCGCGTGGCCCATGCGGTCATATACATCGCCGGCGTTCCCTATCTTCGTACTGTTGCGTTTGTGGTGGCGTTCTCCGGTATGTTAAGGATCGCCCGCGAGCTTTTGTCGCACTGGTCTTCGATCGGGCCGGCCGTCTAACACGGCGTTGCAGTCGGGCAGGCTAGGGCTCGAGTCCAATTGAACCGTGGTATTCTGCGAACGTATCTGGCGAGTCAGCCGCGGCGCCAGGGTGCCGCCTGCCGCTGAACGCCAAACCGTTATACGGCGGGCAGTGTGAATAATCCTCCTCGGCCATTACGCATCAAGCTCTCCGAAGAGCGGCGTAATCAGATCGTTCGTTCTCTCAAAGGACTGTTCAGTTCCGAGCTAGATCGGGAGATCAGCGAGTTTCAGGCCGGCGTTATCCTCGACTTCTTCATCCATGAGCTCGGTGCCCCTGTCTACAATCAAGCTATTCAGGACGCGCGGGGCTTCTTCCAAGAGAAACTTGGGGACCTGGAAGGAGAATTCTACGAGCCCGAAGAGTCTTCGTCGTAACCCGGGGAACAGTCGATACACCCAGGGCGTTCCGCCGTATAACATGGCGTTGAACCGGGAGTGCAATAGCGCAGTCCAATTTGTCGCTGTACCGTTCTGGCAATTAACTTTTATGGCTTGGCGGAGTTCGTCGGCGCCATGGCCGCCTACCCCTGCGACACCTCTCTGACAAAACGGCTTACCGTTCGACTGCGCATCGACGAGTTTCTATCGCTGGCGTTCGAGAAGAATGGCTATACGATGGTGCCTCGTGGGCTATGCCGCGCATCGAAAGGTGATCGCATGACGACGGGGCCGCCCATCGACGTGAAGTCGATAGTGAAGGCGCGGGATGCAGAGCAAGCGCGGGTCATCCGGGACACCGTCGCCCTACTTTACGACGGCGGCAATTTCATTTTGGAGGCCGGGACGGGGACGGGAAAGACCGTCATCGCCTGCGAAGCGATCGCGCGGGTGGGCCGCAAGACACTGGTGATCGTTCCGAAGGAAGATTTGTATGAGCAATGGGCGAAGGAGCTGAAGAAATTCCTGCCGGGAGTGAAGCTCGGGTTCATTCGACAGAGCACGTACGACGTCGCTGGGAAGGATGTGGTGATCGGGATGCTCCACTCACTGGCCAAGTTCGAGAAGTATCCCAACACCTTGCGGACGGAATTCGGCTTCGTGATTTGGGACGAAGTACACCGGGTGCCGGCGGAGACCTTCTCACGAACGGCGGGGCTGTTTACCGCGCGGCTGCGGATGGGACTCTCGGCGACGCCCAAACGATTCGACGGGAAAGAGATCCTGATCCAAGCCCACATCGGACCCGTGTCGATACGGTCGACGCAGGTAAAACTCAAGCCGGTGGTCGGTATCTACCGTACGGGCTGGAGATGCCCGCGCAGAGGGGGCGTCAGGATCCCTCACACGGCGACAAGGGCCGGGCACATACTCTCGCACCTAGCCAATGACGATCGGCGCACCCAGGGCATCCTGCGGAAGGTCGCGCTAGCGCACGCCAAAGGACGGAAGACGGTGGTATTCAGCGATCGGGTGGAACACCTCGAGAAGATGCGGATCATGATCCGGGTGCTCCAGAACGACGAGCGTCTAGCGACTGCCCGTTGCTCGAGCTATCGGGCATTTCATCGAGAATACAGTGCAACGCGCCAACTGATCATCAGAGGATCCATTCCCGACAAGCAAGATGACCAGGGGCCGATCC
>JADFNE010000096.1 GCA_022563535.1 Myxococcales bacterium | reverse complement strand
CAACGACTTAAGCATAATTAGGCCAGTGGCATGAGCTTTGCACTATTCTCGATCAGATTCACAGGCACCCTCCGGGGTGATGTGGGCGACTCGCGTCCCTATCGAAATGAGCTTGGGAATTCGAACGACAGACCAGAACAAAACGAATCAGGAAAGCAGGAAAGCAGGAAAGCAGGAAAGACAGAACAACGGTGTAACGGCATGAACCGAATCTTGAGTCGGAGCCTGGTTCAACTGGGATAGACATTAAAGAGCCAAAGGAATTTTACGACGCTAGGCGATCCAATGCAGGGTCTAAACACGAGTAGGAGTTCTCGTCAACTTAATAGACGCGGTACCGGAGAATGCAGCTGAAGCGAGAAATTGCTTTACAATTCCGCCGAGATAGAGTCTAGTGAGTGGATCGAGCTACTGTCGAATTCGATATGATTTATAGGAGAGCTAACAAAATGGAACTACGAGCGATTATCGCACTCTCGAGCGTCGCACTGCTGACATTGCTTTTCGCGCTCGTCTCTGGTGCAGGACCGACTACGTGTCTCGAAGATGCCGACGCTGATGGTATCTGCGATGATCCTGGGCCACTTTCCGACAACTGCACAGGGATCGCCAACCCCGGGCAGCGGGACGATGACGAAGATGGCTACGGCAACCTCTGTGACGAAGACGTGAATAACGACTGCGGCATTGGTGGTCCCGATCTGGCGGCCGTTTTCGCCAATACACTAGCAGCTGCACCGTGGGTTCCCAAAGCACTAGGTGCGTTTGACGTCAACGAAGACGGCGGGGTCGGCGGCGCAGACCTGGCCCAAACCTTTGCCCGAGCGCTGCAAGATCCTGGGCCTTCATCACGGACGTGTGCTGACTGCACAGCAGCGATTGGTACTGGAGTTTGTCCTTAAGGGTAATAAGGTTAATAGTGACGCAAGGGACTGATTTAATCTTTATTCAAGTGGGTGCTCGGCCCTGGTCGAGGACCACTACATGATATCGAAAAAAAAGCGGCTAGTTTGGTAGCTCAGATCCTGCTCAGGCAGATCGGTCACAGAACTGAAGCGACGAAAGTTTAAGTTTAAGTAAGAAACAAGACTTGCAGCAATTGAAATTGAATCCAATCTGGGAAAGACAATGATTAGAACAGGAGTTCAACTAGCAATGAACAAAGCACTCGCTCTGAGCGCCTTCGCGCTCATCATGGCGCTGCCGCTGGTCAGTTCAGGCTCGTCGATTACGAATACGTTTCTTTCGTCGAGCTCGGCTTCTGGCACCGCAAGTGATCTAGTAGCCGGTAACACGATCCAATTCGAGGTCACGCTCCAACTCAATGACGGTCAGATCTACACGACAGTCCTCTTCACCCTCAGTGGTGATACGCTAAATCCGGATGTCGTGGACGGCTCTGCCACTTTAGGAAACGGGTGGGGCAGCGCTGTCCACAACGTGACCGGATGGGTATGGCACTATGGCAATAACGACAAGGTGGATCTGGGCATGGACGGTCGGGAAAGCGTCGTAAATGGTGCCCTCGGCGACAATGTTGCAGGCCTCTTCGGCGCATTCGGCATTGAAACTAAGGCCGGCGACCCAAGGATTGGCGACGGCCTCGCATCGATGGTCGGTACCGTTACGATTACCATAAATGCGATCGGCACCTTTAAGGGTGGCGCATACCTTCACCCGACACTCGGGTTCTTCGGCAACGGCACCACTGAGGATATTGTCACCGTCAGCGGTGGCGACTACATAGTATTTCCGGAGCCAGGAACAGCAGTGCTCATGATGCTCGGCCTCATTGGGCTCGGTGTGAACGGTCGCTCCCACCGCAAGTAACTCTCCGCAACCACCGCGGAACGCACGCATTCATGCCGGCTGCTGCTGAGTGATGCAGTGGATTCCCCCGCCTCCGATCGCGATATTGCGAATGTCGATCTGCGCGATCCGACGACCCGGGAAGGCTTTCATGAGGATTACCCGAGCGCGTTCGTCGCCGGGGATCCCGTAGCGCGGCATCACGAGGCCGCCGTTGGCCAGGTAAAAATTGATATAGGAAATGCAGAAGGCATCGCCTTCCGGTTCGGCCTCCCAGGCGTCTTCCATCTCGACGATCTCGAGCGGTCTGCCCTTTGCGTCCACTGCCCCGCGGAGCGCGCGTCGGTTTTCCTCCAACACCTTCGCACGGGGCGATGACGGGTCGGTCTGCGCTTCGAGCAAGATGAGCCCCGGGCGCGCAAAACAAGCCAGGCCGTCGACGTGTCCGTCGGTGACGTCCCCCGGATCGAGTTCCCCCGGCAGCCAGATCACCTTCGAAGCGCCGAGTGCGTGACACAGTTCGCGCTCGGCTTCGCGCTTGGTCAGGCCCGGATTCCGGTTCGCATTGAGGATGCAGGATTCGGTGGTCAAGATCGTTCCCTCGCCATCGACATGGACAGCACCCCCTTCGAAGTGGAGAGACGAGCGATAGAGCGGCAGGCCCTGATTTGCGCACACGCGTTCTGCGATGCGCGCGTCCTGCTCGAACTGCTCGAACTTGCCCCCCCAGGCGTTGAACCTCCAGGCGGTCGCCGCGTGCGAACCGTCTTCGGCGTTCAGGAATGCGGGCCCGGTGTCGCGCATCCAGGCATCGTCAATTTCGAGGGGCAGGATTTGAACGGTGTCGCCGCAGAGCTTCCCCGCCTCGCGCGCCGCTTCGGGAGCCGCAAGCATCGTGACCGGCTCAAAGCAGGCGATCGTCCGCGCGACCTCCGCGTATGCCTTCTGGGTGTCGGGGAGCGTGTCGCCCCAGAGTTCCGCGTTGTGGGGCCAGGCCATCCAGCAACGCTCGTGCAGTTCCCACTCCGCAGGCATGTGGAACCCCGCTTCGAGCGGGGTCTGGGTCGTCAGGTCTTGGGTGCGCATGGGTTTCGAATATCCGATCTACCGTTCGGCCGGCGAATACGTTTGTTACGAGAGTGTAGATCGACCCAGGTCCAAAGTTCCACTGGCGCGGCGGTCGGCGGCGGGGGAATCTCTCCGAAATGTTGAATGAGAGAACCCGCCTGTGGAGCATCATCGCCTGTATCGCTTCGACCATGACCGTCAGCATCACGCTGGGAATTACCTGGCCGCTGCTGGCCATTGTCCTCGAACGCCAGGGCGTTCCCCCGTGGCTCAACGGCTTGAGCGCCTCCGCCCAGACGCTTGCCGTGCTCGCGGTGGTTCCCTTTGCGCCAAGGTTGATCGGCGCCTTCGGGATCGTCCGGATGGTCGCGATCGGCATTGCGATCACGGTGGCTTGTCTCGTTCTCCTGCCGCTGTTTCCGAATGTCTGGGCGTGGTTCCCGATCCGCTTTGCCCTGGGCTTCGGCGAAGAACTCGTGTTCATCTCCACCGATGTCTGGATCAATCAACTCGCCCGGGACAACACCCGGGGTCGACTGATCGGCACGTATGGAATGTTTCTGCTCGCCGGTTTTGCGATCGGCCCGATGACACTCATGACATTCGGCAGCGAAAACTGGACCGTGCTCTACATAGGAATCGCGGTCGTTCTGTTCGGATTGCTGCCACTGGTTGCCGCCCGGGGCACGACGCCTGCGATCGAGGGCGAGCCTCGCGCTCGTCTGCGCTACTACCTGCGCGTGGCCACGACGCTGATGGTGGCCGGACTCATGTTCGGGCTGATCAACAGTTCTGTGGAATCGCTGCTGACCGTATACGGCCTGGAGAAAGGACTGGACGAAGGATCGGCAACCTTCCTCCTGTTGCTGCTCGTGATCGGCTCGATCCTCGGGCAGCTTCCATCCGGCTGGCTCGCGGATCATTACGATCACGTTCACATCCTCGCCGCGAGTTGCGCCTTGACGCTGTTGAGCATGGCGATGTTGCCGCTGGCGATTGAATATCCCGCCTTGAAGTGGCCGGTCATGCTGACGCTGGGTGCGAGCATCGGTGCCTTTTACGTGGTCGCCATGACCATGATGGGGCAAAGGTATCGCGGCGCCGAGTTGATCGGCATCAACACCAGCTTCATATTCTTCTGGGGCATCGGCTCGGCGGCGGGTCCCGCGCTTTCGGGAAGCGCGATTACGCTGCTCGGCCCGGACGGAATGCCCGCGGTCGGTGTGGTCTTGTGCGTCGCATTCCTGACGGTGTGCGTGCGGCAGATCCGACGCGACAAGCAGGCAGAGAGCTGATCCAACCGCAGGCAAAGCTTCTGCTTCCTATCCTCACCCTCGCTGCACCCCGACCCAACGCCATGCACCGAGTGCTATGCATTTCCACTCCGGCATAAAACGCAGCGTGAGGAAGTACTGACATGAGCCGGTTTAAACGTGGATTGGTGTTTGGGCTGGCGACTCTCTTGCTGCTCGGATCCTTCTCCGTTGCAGCGATCGCAGCGGCCCAAACCCGGCGCGTGCCCGCCGAGTGGGAGCTTCAAGAAGCACTCTGGTTGCAATGGCCCGGCCCTTTCGAGAAGACCTACGAACCCGCCTTTGCAGAGATTTCAAACGTCGTGGTCCAGTACCAACCTCTCCACATTCTCTACGACACAAATTCCATTCGGAACAAGGCGCGCAATGCCATCACGGCCGCGGGGGGTGATCCCGATCACCCGAACATCATCTGGCAAGCCATTTCCAACGAAAATGCGTGGATGCGCGACAACGGACCGGTGTACGTGGTGGAAGACGGCGAGATGCGTATCCAGGATTGGATCTTCGACGCCTGGGGAGGCGCGTTCGGCGAGTTTCCCTACGCGGACGACGATGCCGTGCCTACGGAAGTAGGCGCCTATCTCGGCATGCCAGTGGATGCGGTCAACATTGTTCACGAGCGTGGCAATCTCGAATTCAACGGTGTCGATACCGTGATGTTGAATTGGAATGTGATTGGCAATCCGAATCGCGGTAACGGCTACGCGAACAAGGCCGCAGCCGAAGTCGACTTGATGAATTATTTCGGCGTGCAAAAGGTCATCTGGGCCGATGGACCGATCTCCGGTGATCTCACCGGCGGACATATCGACGGAATCGCCCGGTTCATCGATGCCAACCGCGTCGTGGTCGCCAACTGTACGCTCAACTCACACTGCCAGCCGGGCGACTCCGACGATCAGGTCTACGACGCAACGGCCCTTGCCGCGCAATCGGCCGGGTTCGAGGTTCTGCGGATGGATTTTCAAGCCGCCATATCCCATCAAGGGGTTACCTTCGACGCGGACTACATGAACTGGGGCGTGGGCAATGGCTGGGTAATCCTGGTGGGTTTCGACAACCCCGCCAGCGACAATGCGGCCAAAGCACAACTCGAGCAATGGTTCCCGAACCGCGATGTCTACGTGATCGAGATGCTCGACTCCTGGGTCGCCGGCGGAGGAGTGCACTGCCATACCAACGACCAACCTGCTCTGGTTGTGGCGCCCCCGGGCGTACCCTCTGCCAGCAAAAGTAGCCTGGTCGTACTGGCCTTCCTGCTTGTTTTCTCGGGCGGACTCTTCTCCGTCCAGCGGCGCCGAATCCAACACCGAGCTTGAACTCCGCTCCGCACGGCCCGGGCAAACCGGGAGACGATCAGGGAAATACGCCCCGGCGTCGCTTGGCTTCCTTGATTCGCTCGATTCCCCGCATCAAGGCGGCTGCCCGCAGCGTCATGTTCTTCTTTTCTGACAAAGCCTGGACGTCGCGGTAGGCGGACAACATCAGTTCGATCAGCCGGCGATTTACCTCTTCTTCGCTCCAGAAGAACTGCTGCAGACCCTGAACCCACTCGAAGTAGGAGACGGTGACGCCCCCGGCGTTCGAAAGAATATCGGGAACGACCACGATGCCCCGGTCCGCGAGGATGTCGTCGGCTTCGGTCGTAGTCGGGCCGTTTGCGCCTTCGACGACCATTTTGCAATTCAGCTTGGCCGCGTTCGCCTTGGTCAGCTGGTTCTGGATTGCCGCGGGGACCAGGATATCGCAGGGGAGTTCCAGCAGTTCCTGGTTGCTGACGAACTCCGCATCCGGGTAGTCCTCGAATCCCGAATGGTCTTTCAGCCAGGCGTCCACCGTGTTGAGATCGAGTCCTTTGGGATTGTAAATACCTCCGCTGATGCTCGACACGGCCACGACAAGGGCACCCAGGTCCGCCATCAACCGGGCGACGGTTCCGCCGACCTCTCCATAGCCCTGGACCACCACCGTAGCGCCCTGCAGCGAGAGCCCTGCGACTTCTCGGGCCGCCTTGGCGCAGGTCACGACGCCGCGTCCGGTGGCCTCCTTGCGGCCGTAGGAGCCGCCGATCTCGATGGGCTTGCCCGTCACGACACCGGGCACCGAATGCCCCACCTGTTGCGAATAGGTGTCCATGATCCACGCCATCACCTGCTGATCGGTACCGAGATCGGGGGCCAGGATGTCCCGGTCCGGGCCGATCACTTCGATGATCTCCGACGTGTAACGGCGGGTGATGCGTTGGAGTTCGTTGCTCGAAAGACCGTGCGTGTCGATGCGAACGCCGCCCTTGGCTCCGCCAAAGGGGAGATTCATCAACGCGCACTTCCACGACATCCACATGGCGAGCGCAGTCACTTCGCCCAGACTGACGTCCGGGTCGTAGCGAACCCCACCTTTTGTCGGACCCATCGTGAGGAGATGCTGAACGCGATAGCCGAACACGGTTTCGACAGTGTGGTAATCGTCGCGCCGGAAGGGAAAGGAGACGACGTAGGCTCGCTGCGGTGTCCGCAGTCGTTCCCAGATATTCGGGTCGAGGCCCATCATTTCCGCAGTGCGGTCCAGTTGGTCGACCGCGAGCCTGTACATCGGCGTGTCCCACTCGAGTGTGCGGCCCGACTGCTCGATGCGCGCCAACCTCGTCTCGTCGATATGATGTTCGTCCAAAAGATCTCCCTTCTTTCATCGACGCCGTTTGGCGGAGACGGCGCGAATCGAGGCGAGACTATAACTGACGGGATTTGATGGGGAAGTGCTGCTCGGAATCTTCGGGGCTGGAAAACGCTCCCTCCGCGAGCCCTTCACCCCAGGACGAGTCGAAGGGTAGAAACACCTGTTGGCGGGGCATTCAAGAGCATGGGGCGTTTGGGCTGCGCCCGATCAGATCTGGCGGCGGCGCTCGCGCTTCCGGTTCCAGGCCAGTCCGATCAGCCCGAACGAGAGCATCGAAAGGGTGCCGGGTTCCGGCGCCACGACAGCGCCGCTCCAGCTCGCGCTGTTTCCACCGCTGGCGCCCATGACCGCCACCACGGGAAGTGAGCCGAAGCCCTCGTAAATGGCTGTCACGGTCGAGTCGGCAATATTGACTCCTTCCACGCGGCCGTTGTTGTCGTCCACGTCGATGGTGAAGGCGAAGACCTCACCCGCGATGAAGTTGGCGGGTGCGAAGTTGATCGTGAGCACCGATGTGCCCGTGAGCACGTGGCCCGTGTATCCCGCGTCGTCGACCACAGCGAAATCGAAATTGGCGATGTCGAAGTCTACGGTCGAAAAGAAGGCGGTGGAGAGATCGATTACGAGCGATGTGATTGCGGCGCCGGACGTCAGATCATTCGTGATGGTAAAGGTGTCGGGCGTGGTATCTGGGTTTGTCGGATCGTCGAACGTGCCGTTGAAGAGCAGGGGAGTCGCTGCTGCCGGCAGCGCGAGTACGAGCGCGACGGCCGTGGTCAGGAACGAGAACCGAAGAAGGGACTGAATCGAACTCAACATGCTGAAATTCTCCGTGTTGCGCATCCAACGCGAGTAAGTTGTGGTTCTCAAAGTCTTTTCGGCCCGACACACGGTAGAGTTGAGGCGAATCGCCACCCTCTCACACTCGATCGGTTCAGCAGCACGCAACGCATCTGCAATTAAAAATACAAACCCGCGAAACACCTATAGAATTTGGCATCCAGGTAATTCGGGCCAGCTGCCGGGGTTTAGTCACGTGCTTCGGCTTAGCTCGGGACGCTGCCCTGCCGATATGAGGTCTCTCACGCAAATGACTAGAGAGTACAAATGGCAAAAATCCTACTGGTCGAGGATTCCCGCACAATGCGGAACCTTTGGGTCCGAGCACTTGGCGAGGCGGGCAATGACGTGCCTCAGGCTTGCGATGGGATCGAAGCCCTCTCCAAGTTGATGAAAGAAGGCTTCGACCTGGTGCTCACCGACATCAACATGCCCAACATGGACGGCATTTCCCTGATTCGCGCAATTCGTCGGGTCGACAAACTAAAGTCGCTGCCGGTTCTTGTCGTCGGCGTTGATCCCGGTGAAGAGACTCGGAAGAAAGCGATGACGATTGGCGCAACGGATTGGGTTCTCAAGCCGATCGATGCCGCCAAATTGGTCAGCGAAGTCGAGCGCGTCCTGGGCGAGGCAGACGCGCACTAGGCTCCTCGAGGAGACGAAAGAGGAGTTGGCTCTGCAAACCTCCCAGGAAAGCAGAAAAATCGGGTAGTCCAGGGATTGGGGAATTCCAGCGAGCGAGCTTCGCGGCGCCTTCTCTCACCGGGTGGGTCACTGTCCCGCCGGTCGGGCTCCGGGTTCGCGGTAGGGCTGGCCTTGTTCATAGAGGCTGAGCCGCTGCTGGATCATGGCCGCCAACGGTGTGGCGCCGGCCCGCTGTGTCAGTTCTACGGCTCGCTGTGCCGCTCGGACGGCTTCATCGAACTTCCCGGCGGAAGCATAGGCCGCAGCCAGGACATCCTGAGCGCGCGGGTTGTTGGGGCCCACCAGCTGAATCGCATGTTCTGCGTGTGTGATTGCCTCTGCGGTTTTGCGGACTTGATGGTCGGGATGCGTGGCCAGTGCCCAGGATAGCGGGAGTAAAGCGTCCACGCGGTCCGGGTTCAGCTGGAGAGCGTTTCTCAAGTGAGGCAGCGCTTCACGCACTTGTCCGCTCCGCGAAAGTGAAGCGCCCAGCGCCCGCTGGGCTTCCTCGGAGCGCGGCTGAATGCGGGCGGCCTCTCGGAAGTGGACCAGGGCTCTGTCGACCTGCCCCTTTCGTATCAGCGCATTGGCCAGATTGAAGTGACCGTAAAAGAACTCCGGTGAAATCCGAATTGCCATCTCATACAACCCGATGGCCTCGTCGCCTTGCACCAGCATCGCGAGGTTGTTCAGCACTTCATGGTTGTTCCAGTCGCCAGCCTTCAGTGCTTCGCGGTAGTGATGGATGGCGCGGTCGTTTTGACTTTGCGATTGCAGCAGCATGCCCACGTTCTGGTGCGCCTTGCTGTATTGGGGGTCAATCTCCAGGGCCCGCAGAAAGTGCGTCAGGGCAGTCGTTGGGTCCTGCTTGCGGACCAGAGCCATGCCTAACAGCGTGTGCGTCTCCGCGGACGCCTCGTCGACGGCCAGTGCCTCGCGACAAGTGCGGATCGCCGCGTCGGTATCCTCTTCCATGTAGGAACGTAGAGCCTGGGCGAAGAGGTCGTGTCCCTGAATTTGCTCGGTCCTCAGATCGCCGAGTTCGTGGACGCCCCAGAGCATCATTGCAATCAGCGGTGCAGTTCCAAGCACGACGGCGAGGCTCGAGCCAACCAAGGACTTCCAGAGACGTCGCTGATTTTGTCCGTTGCTCATGCTGGAACCGCTACTTGACCTGTCCCTTGCGCACCGACCAGACGAAGCCGTCGTACCAGAAGTGCATGATGGAGACGACAATCATCACACACAACATCGTGTGTTTGTCCAACTGCAAAACTGGCACGGTGGTCCAGACGCCGTAACCCATGGCGACGAACATAAATAGCGCCAGAGCCACAAATGACCCCGCCGGCAGTTTACCCACGCCAAACAAAGAGGTGATGTTCTTCTTCTCAATGAACCATACGATGAAGAAGTACTGGATGGCGTGGAAGAAGTTCATGACGAAGTAGCCGCTACCCAGCGGGCTGAACCCCCAGCAGATGATGGACACCACTGCCAGGATCGTCAGCAGTGCGACCTTTTGGTAGGAGACCTGGTAGCCGCGCTGAGCCAGTCGCCAATACGCTCCCACGTAGAAGAGACAGAAGGGGATGCCGATCAACACGGTCGCCCATGACATCATGCTGCGGGTGGCGTCGTCTGGGCGCCAGGTAAAAAAGGCCTGAGCGACCGAGGGGCTGTTCTGAAGAATCGGGTCGGCGCCGGCCAAGTGCAGCATCAGTGTGGTTCCGCCGAGAACGGGGCCCACGTAGATGATCAAGTTCAGCCAATAGTCCAGGCGCCGACCGACCAGCGGGGCATTGCCCCGCTTCATGTCGTAGATGCGGCCGATCCCGAACGTCTGCAGGGCCGAGTGATAGACATCCCACCAAATCGCCAGCACAGCCACCGCTGCCAGGGCGATCTGTGAGAGGTAGGTCAGCATGAACAGCGCCAGCGGTACCAGGGTGAAGCGGTACTTGTGCAACCGAAAGATGTCGGGGTTGGCGTGGGTGCGGAAGAAGACGATGAACAAGTGACCAAAGATGATCACGTGGATGAACGAATCGGTCAGAGTCGTTTTGCTCAGGACCGAATCAACCGTGTCCAGTGGGTGGTTGAGAATCGGGACCGAGCTGAACCCCAGAAAAACCAGCACCGCCAGCAGCGGCGATCCGATCAAGAAGATCGAGTCTGTGATGGGTCCGGAGAGATATCCGGACTGGGGCTGTTCGCTCGTTTGGGCCATGGCAACGGAAGGGTCTGACTGCTCTCCTGCAAGGAATCGATGGATATGCCCATCGCGTCGAGATTTTAGCCTCGATGCCGCGCAGGAGGTAGGGGGGGGAGCAGGGGAACAAGGGTGCAACCTACCGGCAACAAAAGAGAAACTCGGGTCGGAATCGAGTTCTTCCGGGTGGTGAAAGTGGTGGGGGGGGGGCGGGGCTTCTCGGTAGACCGTGTCGCGGCACACGCTGTCATTCATTTACTTTTAGACTACTAGTTAAGACGCTTTGATCAGTCACGGATGTGAAGGATCAAGTAATTGCCCCCATGGACGGAAGCGGCCCGTGTCCCAGGAATTCGATTTCATTGTTGTAGGCGGCGGATCCGCCGGAGCCGTTGTCGCGGCACGGCTGAGCGAAGACCCTACCTGTCACGTTGCATTGGTGGAAGCCGGCGGTCGACCGCCGGAGCACGAGTTGATGCCCGTTGCTTGCGGGGACCTGCAACTCGATCCCGAAACCGATTGGATGTACACGGCTGATCCGGGCAAGGCTGGCCTTGGGTTGATCGATCGCAGAATGCCTGTACCCAGGGGCAAGATGCTGGGCGGATCGTCGGGGATCAACTACATGGCTT
>JADFNE010000095.1 GCA_022563535.1 Myxococcales bacterium | reverse complement strand
CCCCAAACTTCGAGCGGGAAAGACATCGGCGGCTTTAGCGCCCACCATCAAACCGCTGCTGATTCCGAACATGAAGGCGAAACCGGCGGCCCAGTAAGCGACCGCAGCCACCGAAATGGTCATCAGGTTCTTGGCCATGATGTTTCCGGCGTTCTTGGCGCGCGTAAAGCCGCCCTCCAGCATGGCGAAGCCCGCGCCCATCCAGAAGACGAGCGCTGCGGAAAGGATGGTCCAAACGATGTTCAAATTCTGCTGAACTTCACCGACTTTGCTGTCAATGGCCTCGGTGACGGCAGCGGATACAGAAGCTTCCGCTTCCACAGCTTCTGGTTCCACCGCAGCCGCAGCGGCGACTTCCTCCTGTGCCCAGGCCAGGGTGGCAAAACCCACCGGACTCAAAAGGGCCAACAGAATGCTACAGGCTACCCAACGGATAATTCGATTCCTGCTCATTTTTGGAGCTCCCTCCTCTTTGGACCTCTTGTTCAATTCGGTCTCTGGCCCCCGTAAGGGGTGGCCGGCTTCGGTTACTCGGCGATCAGCGGTGCTCACGGTTCGAGCCTGAAAATGGAAATTACCAATTCAAATATGGACCCCATGACGGATTCGATCTGGCTCGTTGTGATGACCCTCGACACGAACGGGTTTGACGGAGGCCGGGACGGCTTCAACCAGATCGGCTTCGGAGCAATTAAGGACTGGGATTTGACTACGTTGATGCTCCTCAGCGTCACGGGCCCCGGGGATGTCGACCTCTCAGGCGGATGGTTTGAACCGATAGCTGGAAACATAACTTCAGGGCTGGGAAGCCCTTGTACAGACATGCCGAATCTCTTCAAGGTCTGCGTTGACGGTTACTCCGACATTTACTCCGACTCCGACATCAATGGCGACCTCGTAGGTGAGTACGTCTGGACCTTCCAATTAACGGGTGGCTACGTGCAGGGCACTGAGGATTGGCACTGGGGCGGGCAGTACTCCGACCTAGGTGAAGCAGGGGCCGTAGACGGTTGGATCATTTCTACCGATGATTTCATCATTCCCGAGCCCAGCGCTGCGCTGGTCTTCGCAATCGGATTTGGTGTCATCTCGGCGGCCCAGCGCAAGAACTAGGCCGTGTTGCGGGTCTGGCCCGCAGTAAGTTACTCGCAGTCCAAGAGTGCAACGCAAAAGGCCAGCTTCCCTTCGTGGAAGCTGGCCTTTTGCATTAGCCAGCAGCGGGGCGGCGCCATCATCGCTAGGCCTCTTCGTGCCTCGCAATTTCCATTGTGACCGTCGCCCCTTTGCCTTCATGGGAGTGGACCTGCAGCGACCCGCCGTGCTGCTCCATGATGCCGTGAGCAACGCTCAACCCCAGTCCCGTGCCACCCTCATCGCGTCTCGTCGTGTAGAAGGGGTCGAATGCGTGTTCCCGCGTCTCATCCGTCATGCCCGCGCCTTTGTCGATTACGCGCAGCCTAAGAAGCTCTCCTACACGAGACAGTTCAACTGCCACCCGAGATCCGCTCTCGCTCGCTTCGATTGCGTTGCGCAGCAGATTTACGATCACCTGCTCCAGCTCGATCGCATTCCCCCATACGGTGGATGCTCCGAGGTCGCCAGCGCAATCGAGCCCACTTTCGATCTGGCATTCGATTTTGACGTTCGACCGGGTTGCGTAGTGGTCGGCGAGCTTCACCGAGCGCAGCAGGACGTCGGCGAGCTCGACCGCACGCTTCTGTGACGTCTCATCCCGTGAGAATCGCAACACGCTTCTGACGATCTCTGCGCAGCGTCGCAGTTGTTCGACAATGCCCCTCAGCGCATTCTCAGAGTTGGCCTTGTCGCGCAGGATCAGGGCGTCGTCCGCCTGCAGTTGCATGATTCCGAGCGGGTTGTTGAGTTCATGGGCGAGGCCCGCGGCGAGGGTGCCGAGGGATGCCAGGCGGTCTGACCTGTGCAGCGCCTGGCGCGACGTTTCCAGCTCGCGGGTTCGCTCGGCGACCAACACTTCGAGTTGTTCTCGGTGCAATGCCAAGCGGTCCTGGGATTCCTCGAGTTTGAGTTGAATCGTGCGAAGCTCGACATTCTGGGTCGCGAGTTCGTGATTGATTCCCTCCAGCGCAGATTGGCTGCGCAGCGCCTTGACGCGAAGTCGGCTCTCGAGACGATGGCCCCACCAGTTGCGCATGGCGAGTGCGCTGATGAAGACCAAAGAGGCAATCGTGACATAAGGGATCAGATTTGCGACGAGTCGGTCGCGCTGAACCAGGGCGACCGCGAGCACCCCCGCGAAGGCGAGGGGCGGAAGCAGGCTCTCCCACTGTTTTGCCAATGCCTGGCTCTCGGCAGAGGACCCATGGGCTGTATTTTCGTCTTTCATGTGGCGTTGCTCGAAGGCGGCCCAGATGATGAACGATGCACAGACAAGAATCGAGCCACTCGAGAGAGAACTCACTTGATATCCATCCCCCATCAAGGCGCCGATGAACATGAAGTTGTCCAACGCGTTGAAGCAGAGGCCGATGAAGATGAGCGACGTGACCTGACGTCGGCGCCCCCAGCCATGGAGCCAGAGGACGATCAACGCAAACAAGGATGCGGAAACGTTGAAGGTTCCGTGCAAGACCGTGATGTCCGCGAAGTAGCTTGGAATCGACCCGCTGAGGAAGTCCACGTTGGCGAAGATGTACATGAGCAGGGTTGCGGAGAAAATGATCCCAAGGTTGCCAATCTGGATGAATGCATCGTCTGTGGACGGAGTTCGGATGCGGTAGTGCCAGGATCCGAGGATGAAGCAGATGGGAAACCCGAGATAGAAAGCGTCCATGGGGACGGATGCGGGCAGTGCAATGCCCAGGAACAAGTCGTGGCTGGCCCACATCAGCTCTCCGACAGCGATGCTCAAGCAGCCCGTGCCGAAGAAACGCCAGGCTTTGCGCTGGCTCCCCCCCAACTTCGCAGCCGTGCGGAAGCACTGGGAGGCGGCTGTCAGCGTGAATACGGGAAAGACGGCGCCGACATACCAGGGGGTCCGCTCGTGTGCGCTGCCGAGCCAGAGCAGCCACGCCGCGAAGACGATCGCGGTACAGAGTGACGCCAGGAGCAAGAGACGCAATAGCGCGACGGAGGTGGTGTTCAGTTCCTCCGGCTCGCGCGCGACCATGTCCACCTTCATGTCAATTCATACTCCGCATCGTGGTGCGGGATGTCTTGGGGAGGCCCCCTCACTCCTCGATAAGGGCCATGTTAGGCGAATCCAGGGAGTACGCCCCTGGCGAAGAAAAAGTGCAATCTACGACTAGAATTGTTCGCGTTGCAGGACGCCCGAACATATCATGGGCGCCCACATCGCCCTTCCCAAGACGTCGAACAGAGCTGAGTGTGAAGCGAGAGAAACTTTCCCGGTGTGCCCGGTGTGAATGTCGAACTGATCAACATAATGGTGGTTGTGAAACAAGATGGATAGGACGTTAGCGGTGACACTGAAGAGCAAGGCCGTCAATGGTTGGAATTTGTATGCATTGATCATGATTCCAATTTCCCTGCTTGTCGGGTCGGCGATGACCCGAGTCGACTTGTCCAATCCCGATGACATTTCTTCTTTGATCCAGGTGTCGGTTCGGTGTTCGGTTCCCTGGCTCTACCTGGCCTTTGCCGCGTCGTCTCTGCAACAATTATTTCCCGGCGAGTTGAGTCGCTGGTTGATGCGCAACCGGCGAATCATCGGTCTGTGCTTTGCCGGTGGCATGGCCTGGCAGTTGTTGTTCATTTTATGGATGGTGATCGGCTATTGGCACTACTACGTAGACGAAGTATTTACCGTTGCCGACCTGGCGACCCAGATACCCGGCTATTTGCTCCTGACCGCCATGACGCTGACCTCATTCATGCCCGTGCGCCGCAAGCTGAGCCCAAAGCAGTGGCGAACGCTGCACACAGCCAGCATCTATTACCTTTGGGGACTGGTCTGGAGCACGTATTGGTTCGAGCTCAACTATTACGGAGATATCAATCCTATCGATTACGTTTACTACTGGGGCGGTTTCATCGCCTGGGGATTGCGCGTCTGCGCCTGGAGCAAGAAGCGCTTGCGCCTTGCGGCGCTCTAGCACGGCGCTACAGCCTGGATTTGACCATCAGGAAAACACCCACAGCAATCAGGGATATGGGGATGAAGGGGAGAATGGTTGTCAAGTTCTGCAGCGCGTTGACTCCGTCAAAGATCTCCAGTCCTGTCGCTGCCCAGAAAGAGCCGAAGGCAATCCCGAAAATTCCAGTTCCCGCAGCGGCTATACCCGCAATCATGAGGAGCAGGCGAAGTGCTTCTGATGTGTTCACTTGTTTCGAGACGTCGACCATGGGGATGTCTTCTCCGTCTGCCCGGAGGCAGTTCAAGCTTTCGATTGGCTCCAACCTACGTCAGGTCGCTTGGGTTCAATCGTCGAGCTGAGCGATGAACTTCAGCAGTGCGTCATGGAACATCTTCGGCTGGTCCAGGTATGCGGGGTGGCGAGCACCGGGCAGAATCAGGACTTCCGCCTTCTTGAAGCTCGCCGCCAGTGACGTGGCTTGTGCTGGTGGGAATAGCTTGTCCCGTTCGCCCCAGATTACCAGCGCGGGCACCGGGCTGTTCTTCAACCTCTTTGCGTATTGGACGGACTCCACGGGCGCAATCGGAACGTAGCCAGCCAAGCGATCCGGATGATTCAACACCAGAGGGAAACTGACTCTGCCACTCATCGACGGAGAGACCAGGACCACGCGGTCGATTTTCAAGTGCGCAAGGAGGTCCACAGCGAACGTGGAGAGGTCGCCACGGTTGGCCGGAGACTTCCCGAAACCGGGCAGATCGACGGCAAATACTCGGTGGCCTGCCGCCGCCAACGCGTCGATGGTCCCGAGTTCCTTCCAGGTTGCTGAGCTGAAGGCCCCGCCATGGAGCAGCAGGATAGGGCGCCCGGCTATTGGACCGGCCACTTCGCGGAACAAGGGTGTGCCCCGAAAATCCTTTTGCTCGGCCGAGGCGCGAGTAGGGTCTCCAACGAGTTCCATCATCGCGATCACGCAAGCCGCAATGACCGCTTCATGTCTGCATCGATTTAAAATTCGCATCGCCGCGGATTGTCGTATCGATTGCTGATTTTCGCAAGCCGGAGCCGAAGAGTCGACTCGTGGGATCGTTCAAGCCTCGTCGAGTACACCCAGCGACTCGACCCTGGCGACGAAGCAGCCCATATCCCTGGGTCGCAGATTCGGATCCTTCTCGAGCATCGAGGCCACGAGTTCCGAGATCTCCGGCGCGAGTTTCGGACACAAGTCGATGAGGGGATCGGGAAGTTGGGTGATGTGCTGGGCCATGACCTGAGACATGTCCCCCTCGAAGGGAGTTCGCGTCGAAAGCAGTTCATAGAGCGTGATTCCGAGCGAGTACATGTCCGTCGCCTTGTCTGTCGCCTTGCCGCCGGCTTGCTCTGGACTCATGTAGGGCGGGGAGCCCATTGTGGCCCCCGCGACGGTGTGGACCGACGTTTCGATCAGTTTGGCGAGACCAAAGTCGGTGAGCTTCGGTGTCAGATCTTCCGAAAGCAAAATATTCATCGGCTTGATGTCACGGTGAATGATGCCCCGGGCATGAGCCGCCGCGAGGCCACTCGCAATGGGTACAACGACCTCGAAAGCCTGGCGCGGTGAATAAGCTCCCCGCAGATCCATCTGGTCCGCAAGGTCTCCTCCACGGGTCAATTCCATCGCAATCCAGAGCTGACCGTCGTGATCAAAGAGATCAAAAATCTGCACCACGTTCGGATGACTGAGACTTGCGAGGGCGCGCGCCTCCTGGTGGAAGCGGTCGGTCAACTCCTTTTCCGAGCACATCTGAGTGGGGAGTTGTTTCAGGGCTACGTCGCGTCCGAGCACTTGGTCGGTGGCATGGAAGACGACCGCCATCCCGCCGCGTCCAAGTTCCCGATGCAGCAGATAACGCCCGTCGGGTCCGACCGATTCAGCGTGGGCTTCGTCTCGCGACTCCGGAGGTTCGACGGGTTGGATGAGCGTTGCATCGGTCCTCATCACAGACGCCGCAGTATCCAGGGCGTGGGAAGATTCGTCCCCTACCTGACGGGCCTGCGTTGCTTCGAGCGCTCTGATCTTTCGCTCGATCTCGCTGCGACTGGGGGAACTCACCAACTGTCGCAGTGCCTCGCGGTAGAGTTCGAGCCCCAGTTGCGGATCTTCCTTTACGCGGTGGTCGGCTCGGATCGTCAGGCCGCGGGCCCGCAGCGCTGCAAAGTTCATCACTCGCGGCATTGAGACCCAGACGCTGAGACCCCAGACCAACGTGGCACAGACAGTGCCGGCGGCAATCCAAGTTGTCGGTGCGCCTGGGTCGATTGCGAGGAACTCGTCGATCTTTCCGAGTAGTATCCCAGTTCCGAGATGGATTCCTATGAGTACCGCGGCAAAGATCGCATGATGGAGCGCGGTTTTGCGAAGCACGAGCCCAATCAATTCGGGTCTTCGGAGGAGAGCAGGCCATTGCACCCGGGCCTCGATCGCCTGCTTCCACAGGATTTGGGATCGGGACTTTGTACCACTCGACGATCGCGTCTTTTTTCTTCGGGGAACCGCAGCCATTGCGCTCTATATCGGCGGACGCTGGGTTCGCCTGTATGCACCGCGTGCCCGGTTCTCGCTGCCGATCGATTTCTGTCCTTCGGAGATTGGTGCGGATTACCGATGCCTCGTCTAACCGTGATGCACGCAGAGACCTGCAGCAACTACAGGAGTCCCGATGTCTGGTTCGAAATCGCCTGGTTCAAAGGCGCTTGGTTCAAAGGCGCCCGATTCAGAGTCTGGTTCAGACGTCTCTCGGGATTCGGAGCGAACGGAAACCTCCTCGCCCCGGCGCGCCGAGACCATCTCCATCGGCGGTGTTGCTCCGGCACGCAGTGAAAGTCAGCGAACAATCATGCCGGTTTCGATTCGCAAGCACGCGTATCTCAGTATTGTGGGCGGTTCTCGGAAGTACGCCGAAGTCGAGTTGGAGAGCGACATCACGACAATTGGCCGCGGACCCGACGTAGACTTCGTACTGGAAGAACCATCTGCCAGCCGACAGCATGTATCGATCACCAGGACTGCTGCAGGCCACGTCCTGCGCGACCTCGGCAGCACCAACGGCACCTACCTGATGGGCGTGCTCAACGACGAAGAGCGGTTCCTCGAAGACGACGATTGCTTCAGGATTGGTGGAACCGAAATCGTGTACCACGCCGCGCGCCGCGGCGACTGAGGTCGAGACACGGGCCTTCAGCTTCGGACTCAGTGACGTATTGATGAACTCGAGCTCCCTAGATCGACTGCACTTGTTCAATCTCCAATCCGAGGCGAAAGCGGAATTGCTCGAGACGTCCCGCTGGGCAGATCAGTTTGGTTTCTCGGAGCTGGAAGCACTCTCGATACCCAGGCGAGTGTACCGCGCCGAGGCAGGTGATCTCGTGGTTGCCGAGGGCGAACTGGAAGCGTTTCTGTGTTTGGTGATCCGCGGCGCGGTCGAGATCGTCAAGCTGGATTCGAACGGCTTGAGCAAGTCCCTCGCGCGGATCGGACCGGGGAAGACTTTTGGCGAAATGGCATTGATCGACGGGCGGCCACGCTCCGCCACGGTCCGGGCTGTCAGTGAATCGACCCTGATGATCCTCGACCCGGAGGGTCTCGCGAGCTTGAGCGACGACAAACCTCGCCTCGCCCTGCAGTTCGTGTTGATGATTGCCAGGGATTTGAGCGCTCGTCTGCGCCGCACCAGTGGCATGCTGGTGGACTACATCGGCTCCGGAGCGTAAGACGCGCCTCAGCGCGCGATCGCCTGCAGACTCCTCCGGGAAAGCCGGTTTCCCGGCCAAAATGGGGAGTAGTTGGCGGAGGATGAGTAAAACCATGACGGATCGGGAGTGTAGAGCCCGGATTGCGTACAGGCCTAATGCGGAGACGCGGGCAGGCCGAAATATGCAGTAGCAGTAGTACAAGGAGGACATCCGATGCTCGGTTCCACGAAGAACCCGTATTCGCTGACCTCCGGCGATCCGGACCGCGGAACATTCGTCTCTTATTTTTTGGGCGCGGTCATTCCTCTCGCCGCCCTGGGCTACATGATCGGTCGCTACACGGCCTTGAACGCCGGAGCACTGAGCGAAGGTCTGGGCTTTGCCCCTCTGGACCCCGCGCAACTTCTCGGACTGTTCATAGGCATTTCGTGTTTGTCCTTGGCGTGTTTTTTCCTGCTCCGAAAGCTCGTCAAGCATTCCATTGAAGTGAATCGTCAGCTCGCTCAATTCGATTCGCTAACGGGCCTGCCAAACCGTCGTCTGTTCAGGGATCGAGCCGAGCAGGCTCGGCTTCATGCCCGTCGAGAGCGCACGCTCTTCGCCATCTGCTTTCTCGACCTCGATGCATTCAAACGCGTAAACGACACACTCGGCCACACCGTGGGCGACGCACTTCTGTGTGAAGTGGCGAAACGATTGGTGGGCATCGTACGTTTTAGCGACACGATTACCCACGCGGATAATAACGACTCGCAGCTGGGTGTTGCTCGCCTTGGGGGCGACGAATTCACGCTTCTACTCAGCGGGATCTCTGACGCCCACGGCGCAGACCGCGCAGCGCGACGCGTGCTCGAAGCGCTGCGCGCTCCTTTCGATGTGGCGGGCCGCGAACTCGTTGTTACCGCAAGCCTCGGCATCTCGATTTATCCCACAGACGGAGAGGACGTCGAAACACTGCTAAAAAACGCGGACACCGCGATGTACTGCGCCAAGGAACTGGGGCGCAACAATCTCAAGTTCTACTCGGGGTCGATGAACACCGAGTCCGAAAGAAAGCTCGACCTCGAGGAACGACTGCGCAAGGCATCGTCTCGCAACGAATTATCCGTGAGCTACCAACCGGTGCGAGATGCTGAAACCGGCCGAGTCATTGCGGCCGAAGCTCTGGTCCGCTGGAAAAACGCCGAACTCGGGCCGATCTCCCCAGAAGAATTCATTCCAATCGCGGAGGACGCGGGCATGATCGATTCGCTCGGCGAGTGGGTACTCCGTACAGCCTGCGCGCAGGCTCGCGCCTGGCAGGACGACGGCTTCCGGCCCATCCGCATGGCGGTGAACGTGTCCGGCCATCAGGTCCGGAAGTCGAACTTCGTGGAAATGGTGCGAGAGGCCCTGCAAGAGACTGGATTGAGCGCTGCGCAACTCGATCTCGAGATCACGGAAAGCACGATCATGCAGGAGGACAAGCTGATCGATGCTGCGTTCGAGGAACTGGACAACATGGGAATCGGCCTCACGCTGGACGATTTTGGCACTGGGTATTCATCGCTCACGTATCTCAGGCGATTCCCGATTACTCGCGTGAAGATCGATCGCTCGTTCGTTGAGGGAATCCCGGAAAACGCTGAGAACTTGGCCGTCAGCGGGGCCATCATTTCGATGGCGCACCATCTTCTGATGTCGGTGGTTGGAGAGGGTGTGGAAACCGAGGAGCAGGCGCAGTCACTTCGCGAACTCGGATGCGAAGAACTTCAAGGTTTTCTCTTCAGTCCGCCAGTTCCCGCTCCCGAATTTCTTCAGTTCTTGGATCGAGAAAAAGAATAGGTGCGCAAGATTATCGCAGCGTGTCTTCTCGTTGCCGCGGTCTGGGTAGGCGCGGAAGTTGGCCATCGCGGTGTGGATGCTGCCTTCGGGGGACTTTTTGCGAATAATCCCGGCAAGCCAAGCGCGACAAATGGCACTCAGGCCAAGCCTCGTCGCACCATGGATGCGTTCCAGCGCGCCTGGGACAGTTCCGAGCAACGGGTGGATCGACAACTCGAGCCACCGCCAGGTGTCGATGACAATGTTGGTCAGTAGATAGTTCACTTGTCTGAAACAACGGTGGAACTCCCTACTTGTCGCGGAAACTCTCGAGTTCATCCGGTTGTGCGTATCCGTACGCAACAGAAGGTAGTTCGTCGCAGTTAGTTTCTACGCCCGCACTCCGACCCAAATGTTTGTGCAGGACGCGTGCAAGCAATTGCGCATTCTGGTTCGTCATGGTAGTTTGAAAACTTCCGAAGAGGTGGCTGTTATTCAGGGCCACATCCTTCGAAGGCGGTAGCCCCTCCAGCCGCTGGCTCGGAGTTGTCTCGGTATCAGCTTTAGAAGTCCCCCGTAGCGTGGCACCCTGTTCAACTATTTCCACCCCTTCGTAACCCCAAATCTTCTCCTGCTCAGCCGATGCAGGGGCAGACATACGAAGGAAATGAATATGCCTCTACAAAGTGTACTTTCCGTTCGAATTCGGCCCGAGAAGATCCAGGAGCATGAAGCGCTTGTAGCTGATATCGCCCAGCGGGCACGTGATGCGGGTGAGAGTTTTCATTGGACCGCGCATCAGGTGATGATGGGTGACCTGCAGACCGTTCACTTCAGTTCGGTATCAGATGACTTCAACGCGCTGTCCCAGCGCGGCCAAGCACCCGAAATGGTGACGCGGCTGCTGGGGGAGAAGCAAGCGCAGAAGACGGAGTCCGCGATCAACGCCTGCACTCTGGAAGTTCGTCTCAGCGTATTCACCGAGCGCGCGGATCTCAGCTATCAGCCAGACCAACCTGTCGAAACGCCACCCCTTTCGGCAAACACAACGATTCGCGCTCGAAACGGTGAGTTCGAGGCTTGCGAGGAGTTGCTGCGCAAGGTGGCGGAGGCCATTCCCAAGGTCGGAGATCCAGCCAAGATCATCACCTGGCAGCCGGTGATCGGCGATCTGGGAGTTTATGTGGCCGTGCGACCGCTTCAGGACCTGGCCGATCTCGACAAGCAGATGAGCCCGCCGGAGCTGCTGAGCGCAGCGTTCGGTCCCGCTGAGGGTGGCCTGATCTATCGGGCCGGGCTCAATGCGATCGAAAGCGCAACACGCGACATCGTGATCCTGCGACCGGATCTCTCGAACCCGAAGTAGGTCGCAAGGTCAACACCGCATTGGCGCCTCGATGGAGCGGGGCGCCAGTTCAGGGTCATATTTCATAGCGGTCCTGCACCACGCACTGAGATTGAGCGAAGCGTACATTCGCGGACGGCTTGCCAGCTAGTGAGCAGGAAACCGGACTGGCGTTCGCGTCAGTTTCGTGCCCGAGCCTGCTGCCAAGTCAATGCAAGCTTGAGCAGGACTCCCAATTGACAGATGTGAGGCAACAGCCAACCGACGGACGCGTACACAGTCGGCGCTTTCTCGGTATTGCGAGGAAGTTGCACGGACGCGCGTATCTGCTGGGGCGGGTGGTCGCTCCTGTTCGCCATGTTGACGTCCAGAGAGG
>JADFNE010000094.1 GCA_022563535.1 Myxococcales bacterium | reverse complement strand
CTCGCCGTACCGGTCGAGGACCGCATCGACCACCGCGTTGTCGCCGGCCAACGCGCCGCTGTGGGCCTGCGCGAGGCGCGCGCCGCGCTGGCTGCGTCCGGTCTTCAGCGCGACGACGGGTACGTCCCGCTCGGCTGCCTCCTCGAGTGCGGCCAGGAAGGTGTCCGCGTCTCGAACGGTCTCGAGAAACAGGCCGATCACGCGGGTGGACTCGTCCGCGAGCGCGAACTGCATGTAGTCCGCGACGGTCGTGACCATCTCATTTCCGGGCGACACGATGTAGTTGAACGCGACCCCGCGCTGGTTCTGTAGAAACGCCTCCCACACCGAGCCGCTGTGGGAGATCAACGTCACGCGACCCGTCGGCGTCTCCGGGTTCACGCGATAGCCGGAGATCGGGAGTCGGCGGTCCGGAGACACGAAACCCATGCAGTTCGGTCCGCAGACGACCATCGAATTGGCCTGCGCGATCTCCGTTAGCTGCTGCTGGAGCGTGGGTCCCTCGCCGGGCTCCGACCAGGTGCTGCCAAATATCGCGGCGGCCGGAATTCCGCAGTCGGCGACCTGCTGGAGCGCATCGACAATGCGTTCGTTCGGCACCGCAAGCAGCGCGCAATCGGGTCGCTCGGGCAGTTCGCCCAGCGACGGATAACACGGGCGGTCGTAGAGAGTCTCGTAGCGCGGGTTGACGCCGAAGATCTCGCCCGGGTAACCAAACTTCATGAGGTTGTTGAAGAGTATTCCGCCGAAGCGCTCGGGCCCGCTGATGCCGACGATCGCGACCGAGCGTGCGTGGAGCAGCGGCGTCAGATCCTGACGCGGCCGCCGCGATTCGGCGCCAGACACAGAACCCACGTGGTGCACTCCTTCAGCATCGGTCAGCAGATACTTTAGGCCGCAGGGCCGGGGCGACAAGCCTCAATTATTCGGTCGACTCGTCCTCTGAGGCGGAAGCTGGCGCTGCCGCGGCCCGAAGCTTCTCGATTCGCTCAACCGTCTCCTTGGCCTCCGGCAAACGGAACCAGGCCGCGCGGGATGCGTAGCTGGTAGCCCGGTTGAGTTCGCCACGATCCGCGAGGAGCCCCGCGAGTTCATTCGCCGCCGATGCTGTCCGCGGGTGCAGGTCGAGAAAGCGCACCAGCCGACTCACGGTATCTTCGGGATCTTGCTCGCGCACGAGTGCGATCGCAGCGAGCGCGGGGCCCGGATCCTCCGGGCTGGCCACGATGGCTCGGTCGTAGAGTGCGAGTGCCTTGGTGGAATCGCCGGCCTTTTCGGTGAGGGCGGCCAGGCCTGAAAGGGCCCGCCAGTTCGTGGATTCCATCTCCAAGGCACGCTCGTAGCTCGCGCGCGCCCGGTCGGCCTTGCCCTCGGTCGAGAGTGCGCTGCCCTGCAGTTCAAAGAAGACCGCCTTGTCGGGATGCGCAGCCAGCGACAGATCGATCAGGCCGGCTGCCTTCTCGTGCTGTTCAAGCATCCCGAGCTGCTCGATCAGAACCCGGAACGCAATCGCGTTCGAGGGGTCCGTCAGATCGAGACCAGTCGCCTCTACGGCCTGCACAGCCTCAGTGGCCTTGCCGTCTGAAGCCAGCAACGTGGCCTCCTCGGCGGACGCAACCGCAGCCTGCCCGGGCATCTGGCTCAAGCGCTGCAATCCTTCGGTGACGATCTTGCGTCGACCAACCGAATGCGCGAGGCGGACGCTCAAGAGATACGCATCGGGGTCTCTGGCATGGGCGTGGATATAGCGATTGGCGATCTGCAGTGCGTCGTTGGTCACGCCCTGTGAAGCGTAGAGCTCCGCCAGCGCGTAGCCGGCGTCGGTGCCGCCGGGATCTGTTCGAAACGACTCGCGGTAATGAGAGATCGCTCGCGGAAAGTTGCCGACACGCTCGGCGGCCTGTCCGGCCAGAAAACGTCCAACTGCGTTGTTCGGCCACAGTTTGATTCCAGCCTCGAAGGCCTTGAGCGCCCCCCGGGCATTACCCTCGCCGAGGAGGATGCGGCCGAGAACCAGGTTTCGGAGTTCGGACTGGTCCAGCCGGCTTATCGCCTCGCGGGCCTTCTTGAATTCTTGGGCCTGAACAAGGGTGTCGGCATAGGCAAAGCGAAGACGCGGCGCTCCCGGAGTGATCGCGACTGCCTCTTCGAAAGCAACGATTGCCTTGTCGTACAAGTCGCGCGACACGTAGTGATCAGCGAGAACGAACCACGCAATCGCGGTTTCCCGCGACTCTGCTTCTTCGCGCAGAATGCGCTCCTCCACATCGATATTGCCCATGGCTCCGTGCCGCCGTGCGAGGTTCGTGCGAAACACGCCACTGTTCTTCGCCTCAGCGGAGGCGCGTTCGAGGACCTGGGTGGCGCGTTTGTATCGTCCGGTCCGATCGTAATACGAGACGATCTCCTCGACGGCGACTCTCTCGGTGGGAAATCGCTCGGCACACTCGGCAAAATGCATGTCTGCCGTCTCGTGATCGCCATTCTCGAACGCGAACAAGGCGCGGGCGACACACAGTCTCGCGAGCATCCCCACCGCGATCGTCCCGTCGTCGGCGTCGAAGTTCAACTGTGCGACATCGAGAGCTGCGTTGGCTTCTTCGATTCGATTCAGCGAGATCAGCGTCGTCACACGAGTCACCAACACCGGGAGGTTCGTGGGATCCTGTTCGAGCACCCGATCGATGGCCACGAGCACATCATCGTGATTCGCCGCTGCTTTGTTGGCTTCCACTCGCAGCATCAGGGCGTCGAGATTATTGGGCTCGATCGCCAAGACCAGATCGATCTCCTCGACCGCATCGGGTGCAGTTCGGCTCTCGATCATCGCCTCGGTCAGGAGCATGCCGGCCACGACCCTGTATTCGGTCGCCTCGGCGGCCTTGCGAAGCGGCCACACGGCGAGCCCACCGCTGCCCGTACGCAGCAGTGCCGTCCCGAGCAGCAAGAACGCCTCGCTTTGCGATGGGTCCTTGTCGACGATCTTCCGCAGCGGAGCGAGAGTTTCCGTAAATTTGCCAGTGCTGTGCAATTCTCGGATCTCTTCCAATGGATCGCTCGGACCGCACGCGAGCGCGAGGAGAAGAAAGGCGAGAAGAGGGATTCGCAGGGTGGCGCGTATGACGGGGGACATCCTCTCTCAATTCTCCTTGCTGTCGAAGTTTTGATCGTGTTCTTTGGTGTCCAGGGCCGACACCGTTGGTTCGCGTTTCCCTGGAGCGGCTGATTCCGACAGGTGTAAGGCGGATCCGCCGAAGGGACCAAATGTCTCCCAGGCGTCCTGTTGTCTGATATCACAATCGTCGACGTTGCAGCGGCGCCAGGCGGCCTCGATCACGCGTCGGTCGAAGGGCACCACGTGATGGTAGTGCTGCAAGAACCGTTTCGTAAGTGATTCGGCCTGGGTCGGCAGTGCGGAAGGGGGGACGACCGGGACGCTGCCGTCGAAAAGCATCCGCAGCTTCCTCAAGTTTTTGTCGGTGAGTTGGCTGCGCGAGGCGGGGTTGATCTGACGCAGCTCCGAGAGTGTTTTCTTGAATCGTGGAGATCCCGGACGGTCCAGCTGCCAGCGGGCCATTAGCGTGGCGCACTGCTCCGCGCGTCTGAGCCGACACATCTCGCGCGCCGCCGTCTCGATGACCCGCTCGGGCAGGATGTCCGCACCGCCTGAATAACGATGGAGGAGTGAGTTCCGCAGTGCGACTTCCCGGTGAATCGAGCTGGAGAGATTGGGGAGGTACGCCGGCTTTCCCAGGAAGAACGCCTTGGCGGCCCAGTAGCTCAAGAGCGGATGCCGCAGGGTCTGGATCTCGCCCTCGAGTTCGGTTGCGTGAATCGTGCCGAGGGGCACCAACTCGTGGGAGAGGAGCTGGGCAAAGCTAGTGATCCCGACCCGGGCGAACCCGGCAGTGAAATCGGGTTGGGCAAACCGCTTCGCGAGCGCGTCGACGTCCAGCGCGCGGTCCATCCGATTGTGGCCAATTAGCAGCAGGTCCGACCCGAGGGCGAACCAGACGGAGATGTGCGGGAACACTTCGGCGTAGGTGCGGAGCACGAGAGCGACGACCTCAGAGTCGGTTTCGTAGACGTGGAACCACTGCGCATACACACCACCCGGCTCGAGGTGCTCCCTCGCTGCCTGCAGGAACTCGCGGCTGTAGAGCATCTCGACGCCGGTAACCCACGGGTTGCTGGGCTCCGAGACGATCAAATCGAACTTCCGGTCGCTTCGCAGCAGCGTGCGATACGCGTCGCCGCGGAGCATATTGACCTTCGGGTTCTTCGATGCATTCATGTTTCCGACGTCGAAGAATGGGGCCGCCGCGATGACAGCCCTCGAGATCTCGGCCACGCGCACGCTGCGGTTCGCGTCGAGGGCGGCGAGTTCACCCGTCGTGACACCGGTTCCCCACCCGATCACAAACGCGCGCTCATAACTCTCTGCGAGCAAGGCGGGGATCAGTGCGCTGAGGGCCATCGTGGGATAGTCGCCCGTGAGACTCCCGTCGGGCTTTCCGTTGACGATAATGGCGCGCGTCTCCGGCTCTCCACCGTACTCGAAGACGGTGACGCTACTCGAAGGGCCGTCCTTGTAGAAGATCACCTCGCCCAGACTGCGTATGTGGTGATCGAACATTTCTTGCGCGCCGCTGAACGTGTGCCGCGTGGGCTCTCGCGATCGAAAGAGTCCCGAAGCGAGCTGCTTTTCCGACCAGGCGGGCAAGAGCCAGATCGCGGCCAGCGTCGGGAATAGCATGAGCGCGGGTACCAGACGTGGCAGGGGCCGGAGCACCTGCAGGGTGAGGATCGCGGCGCCGACGGCGAGGGCGCTCATCGCGATCCGGTAGATTTGGTGCAGATCGAACCAGAAGAAGAGCACGTAGCCCCCGACCAGAGCACCCAGCAGCGAGCCGATTGTGTTCCAAGCGTACAAGCGGCCGGCGACGGATCCCAGATCGCGAATCTCGCGCCGCAGCTCATTGAAGAGCAAGGGGAGTAACGCCCCTGAGAGCCCGATCGGAACCAGGAACAAAAGCAGTAGACCCATGAAGATGGCGAACTGATAGCCATAAAAGGCAAGCTCGACGGTACTAAAGAGCACCCGAGTGAGATGGGCCCAGTAGGGGGCGTCGCCCATCACGAAATAGAGTGGGAACAGCAGCAGGACCAGCAACCACTGGGAACCCACTACGAACCCGCGCGGAATGTTGTGGAAGACGGACACAGCGAGACTGCCGAGTGCGATGCACAGCACGAAGACCGCGACGACCATTGCAAATGTGAACTGAGACGAGCCAAACGCAAGACCGCCCATTCGGTTGAGGGTCGTCTGCAGCGTCATCATCCCGAAGCCCGCCAGCAGTGCAACGGATGCCCAGGTGCCCAGCGAGGGAACCGTTTCCGCGTCGGCGGACGGCGACATGTCGGGGACGTTCTCTCGGTGGCGGCGATCGAGTTGCGTGAAGGCTGCAGCCGCGAGGAGATTCAGGCAACCCATGGAATAAATGACGGGGTCGAGACCGAGTGCTGGGATCAGCACGAATCCACCAGCGAGAGCCCCCGCGAAGGCGCCAGCGGTGTTCAAACCGTAGATCCAGGCGTGCACGCGTGTTGCCCGCTCGAGGTTGCCGGCCAGAGACAGTGTCAAGATGGGAATCGTGCCCCCCATCAATATGGTCGGGGGGCCGAGGAGCAGCGTCGAGAGCGCGACATCGAACGCAAACCCTGTCCCGCTGCCGGTTGGACCGAGTAGTGAGAGCTGCTGGACAAGGCCGAAGATCCAGGGAAATAGCAGGGCGTAGAGCCCAATCCCCGCCTCCACGAGGGCGTAGATGTACAGCAACCGAGGAGGTTCGCCGCGCGTCTGTGCCCGCGCGACGACACGACGGGTCAGACGGCCGAACACTGCGTATCCCGTGGACAGACCGCCGAGGAAAATGCCCAGCACGGCCGCCGTAGCCTCGGCGTGTGACCCGAGGAGCGTGGCGAGATACTTCTGCCAAGCCACTTCGTAGACGAGGCCCGAGAAGCCCGTGAACACGGTCAGGATCAATGCAGCCGGAAGGACGAATCGCGTCCGATCAACGGGCTCTGGAGCGGGCATGCGCGGTAGCCTACCCGCCCGGCTGGGCGTTCGCTGATTTTTTTGAACGTTTCGCGGTCGGCAGGTTATTCAAGATTGCCTTCCGCTGTGCGGAGTCGAGGTCGGCAGCTGCGATCCATGCCATCGCCGCTTCGGGATCCCTCTCGAACCACATCCGGGTATATCGGAGCGAGCGATACTTACGCTGCTTCTCGTCCGTCATCTGTCTAACCCACTCGAGGGCCTCGGAAGGTGACGCTTCAGCGATGGTCTTTGCGAACTCATCGACCGCCTTGTCGCGTGCTGGGCCAGCTGGAGCAGACTTCAGCCAGGCCTCGGCTCCCTCGGGATTCATTGGGGCCCAGTTTCTGAAAAGTTTGCGAACGGCATCGGTCCGTTCGGACTCCCGGGTCTCTTCGACGGGAAGGCTCATTACCCATGTAATCACAGCGTCGGAATCGTCTTCCCGAGACCACTTGTTCGCGATCATGGACAGGCAACTCATGGAATACCAGTGCTTCATCTGGCTCTCATACCACTGCGTCGCGCGCTTGGGGTCGAGGACCGTGAGAGTTCCACAGGCGTGACCGAAGACATCTGCTTTGAATTCGTTCGGCGAGTCATCTGGCACGCCCTCCGCCCAGGCAATGATGGCGTCCGGTCCGTCGCGCTTCGCCTGGCCAGCCAGGCGAAAAGCGAGCCGGCCGCGGCGCCGGGCATCCGGTTCGTTCGCAGCGAATGCGGTTACCTCTTGCCGATCGCCACTACTCACCCAGCCGGAGAGCGCTCTGGAGTGAAATTTTGCCCGAAGCCCTTGGTCTTCAATCTTGGCGGCCTCCGCGAGGGCCGCTGGGCCGTCGTTGTAGCCCCAGGCGGCAATCGCCTCTTCCATCAGGACGGATTTCCATCGGGTCGGCCATTCGCTGGCTACCTTGTAGGCGCCCGGGCCGTCGAATCGCGTCCAGGCCAACATTATCAGCCGCACATCGTCCTGGGTTATACCCGTTCTATGATCCTCGATTGCTTTGAGCACCGACTCCACGTCATCGGGACGCATCTTTCTCAGGAAACTCGTCAGCAAATACTTCCGTTCCAACTCATTTCGTTCACTGAGCGCAGCGCGAAGAGTGTCTATACCCTCTAAAGGGGAAGCGGAAACGGAAGGACTGGTGGAAGCGGTAGACGGTTCGGAATCCGGCGAACAGCCAAGTCCAAACCAAGTCGCGAGTAGCGCGACGGCGAACCAACGCAACTTCATTCGAAGGTCTCCTTACTTGCCTCAAGATCATCTGCTAGAATGGACGGCTTCAGCGACTGCGGTGGCGCGTCGACCAAGAGTCGCGCATATTAACCGCTCGAGACCGTTTAATATACTTATTATTTCTCCCAGGGCGTTAAATATAATTGACGTGTGCCCAGGAATCTGTTCGACTGTAACAGGCGATGACTGATTTGAACAACTGGCTAAGCAGATTCGGACGCACCCTGGTGCTGAGCCTTGCAATCCTGACAATCACTTTTCCCGCGGGCGCGCAAGCCCCTGTCGAGACGCAAACTCCTGCTGAGGCCCCCGAAGAAGGCGACCATACCGCAGCTACCCGCGAGAAACCCGAGGAATTGGAGCCTCTGGTCGAGGTTCCCGAGGTCGAGGACGCCCCCGCCCCTGAGCAGAGCAAGGACATCGAAGAGATGGTCGTGCTCGCCAGCGGCCGCGATGACTTCCTCAAGAGTATGTCGGTCTCGGTCACGAGCTTCAGCGCTGCGGAAATCAAAACTCTGCGGATTCAGAACATCGCCGACCTCGCCGACTTCACGCCCAACCTCGAGATCAACACCCGCAGTGCCGCATCGAACCCGACGCTCTTCATCCGGGGCATCGGCCTGAAGGATTACAACGCGAACGCGGCCGGCGCGGTGGCGGTCTACCAGGATGGCATCAACATCAACGCCCCGGCGATCCAACTCGGGCAGCTCTTCGACGTTTCATCAATCGATGTGCTCCGCGGTCCCCAGGGAAGCGTAAACGGACGCAACGCGACCGCGGGTGCCATCATGATCAACTCCACGCTGCCAGACGGAGAAACGGAAACGTCGGCCAGCTTCACGTACGGCAACTTCAACAATATAAATGTAGAGGGCGCGATCTCGCTACCGATCATTGAAGATCTGCTCTCGGTCCGGGTGGCTGCCACGGCGAATTTCCGCGAAGGCCTCACCACAAACCACTGCGCAAACTGGGATCCAGAATCGCTCGGCAGACCACTGCTCACCGAGACGAAAATCCGCGAGTACTGGGCAAACAACCTCTACCCGACCCACCGCAATGACCAGCCCTCAGGGACCTACTTTTTCACAGAAAACGACGGTACGCCTAATTTCCACGACCACGTGAAGAATCATGGCACCGGCATCCACGAGCACCTCAAGGGCAACCCGATCCCAAAATTTCCGCTAAAAGCGAATGCGAGGTTTGCCGAAGGGCCGGGGACCACAGACCCAGCGCGTCAGATATCACCCGATGGGGTCTGCGTAGTTGCCCTACCCGGTCAACTTTTTTTTCCACTAGAGCCAGGGAATGCTGATCCTTTTTGGAATTCATTCACAGAAGACAACCCAAACATTCTGCTGCCGGAAGACTTTCAGGGCCTCAAGAAAAAGGTCAACAACGTTGATAACTGGGCTGCACGCATGATATTGCGCTTTCAACCCGACGTGGGTGAAGGAATGGACTGGGTCCTGAACATCCACGGCGGCCAGAACCTCGGCGATTCCAAGCGCCTCCAGGCGCTCGCCGCACAATTCCTTCTCAACCAGGGCGACCCCTTTTACAAAGAGAACCTGGGATTCGTAACCGACGTGACATCTGGCGCTAACTCGACCGTATTCGGGACCCTCCCGCCGCTAGAGGGGACCCGATTGGTACGAGGACTCGAGGCGTTTGATAGTAACGACGGCGACCGAAAACAGGGCGGCCGCGGAGGGAGCGACATCGACGCTGGCTTCTACAACCAGGACGGCCTCGAGTTGCTCGATGCCTACGGCACCAGTCTTCGCGGGGTCTGGGACACGGGATTTGTCAAACTGACCTCGATCTCGGGTTTCGAATGGTATGAACGCAGCATCGAAGACGAAGGCGACTACACCGCAGAGTCCTCCGCCGCCGCAATCCTCTTCGACAGCGCATGGCAATTTTCCGAGGAGTTGCGCATCGAGGGGAGTGGCGAAGATTACGAGTGGGCCACGGGCGGCTTCACACTGTACGAGTCCCTCGACGCTTCGAACATCTTCCCGGGGCTCCTCAGTCGACGACTCGAGCAGTTCTTCGAACAGACACTCACGAGCGGTGCCGTCTATGGCAACGCGAAATATTGGCTGCTCGACGAGGTGTCCGTCAGCGTCGGCATCAGGTACAACCACGAGCACAAGAAATTCACGCTCAACAGCAACATCGAGATCTTGGGCGGCAATTCCGTCAACTCGATTCCCGAGGCGAGCGAGCAAAAGGTGTGGACCGGCGTGACGGGTGAAGTACAACTCGCTTGGCAGCCAGGTGGCGATTGGATGTACGACGCTCGCCTCGATTCTTTGAACATGTACATCAAGTTCGGCCGCGGAATGAAGGGCGGTCACTTCAACGCGGGGCTCACAATCCAGTCGAACGCCTCGCAGGTGCAGCGGATCGACCCAGTAGAGCCCGAGTTCATCAACTCGGTGGAGTTTGGGTTCAAGTCCAGTTGGCTCCAAGATCGACTGCACCTCAACTTCGCGGCCTTCCGCTACTGGTACCAGAATCTCCAGGTTTTCGACTACACGAACGAGTTCGGAGAGCTGCCGATTCAGAGGCTCCTCAACAGCGACGCCAGGGTGATCGGTGCAGAACTCGAGGGGACGATCTACCCGCTACCCGGGTTCAAGGTGCAATTTGGTGTCAGCTGGCTCGACGCAGAGTTCGTCGACTTCTTTGTCACCAAAGCAATTGGGCAGCCTCGCGGTGTAGGTGCTGTCTCGCCATTTGACTACAGCGGCAATCCATTGATCTCGGCGCCCGATTTCAGCTTCAACGCTCTCGTCAACTACGAAATTTCCTTGTCTCGGTGGGGGACTCTCGTCCCGCAGTACACCACCAGCTTCCGAACGAGGGTCTACCTCGACCCGCAGGCGGTAAAGATCATCTCCCAGAGCGCCTTCTGGGTGCACAACGCACGGATTACCTACCGCACTCCGGATGGGCGATTCGAGATTGCCGGTTGGGTCGATAACTTCTTGGAAAAGCGTTATCGGATCGACGCCTTCGATGTTGCGATCGGGCAGAACCAGATCCTCGAAGTGTGGAACGACCCGCGCATGTTCGGCCTGACGGCCTCCGCCTACTTCTAATTCTAAGCCCATGGGCCAGCGGGAACATCCGCTCGTCGAGTTCTGCTTCTTTTTCGATTTCTTTTTCGACTTTTTCGACGACGCGAAGCGGAAAGCACGACGCATCCAAGGGCCACGAGCAGGTGAGTACCGGGCTCGGGCACGGCCCTGATGTACAGCCGCGGCTGACTCCACTCGGGACCGTCGAGAGATCCGTAGACATTGTGGTCATAGCCATTCACCGCATGCGATACCATTGCAAAGCCATAGGCTGACGATCCATCATTGGCCAGCCAGGCGTTGAGCAAAGCCGTGACATCGAATTGGAGTGCCCTCTCGGGTGAGTCACCAGAGAGCGTGGCATGGCTGAATGTGGGGTAAAGGGTGGGCGCGCCAATCGAGGGCCGGCTCCACCAGGTAACTTCGCTGGGAACCCAGAACTCCAGCACTGGATTCAAGCTGGCGGGGCGGTGAGATGCCCGACCCGAGACGTTGTTGCGAGGACCAATTCGGACGATTTCGAAGACAGCGCTCAGAACAGAGTCCACAGCGATCACACTGAGATCGGGAAGAAACAACGACACGGCCTCGCCGAAGTTCCGGCTCGCAGCGACCTCGAGACCCAGGGCGGAGACGAAGTTTGAATCGGGCTCGAACTCGATAACCATGGTGTCCTCGAAGGGCACCATGATGATGCTCCAACAGGTCGAGGTTGCCGTAAATGAGCCCAACTGAAGCAATACAATCAGAAGTGGCAGCTTGTATCGGGCTGAACGCCCCGCCGAACCAACAGCCTGTTTCCCATTCGGTGACTGTCCGAATCCACTCCCTCCAAACATTTTTTGTCCCCCTGTAATGCCATCAGCAATCGGCAACTAAGGGGCGCAACATGAGGAGGGTGTGGCAGAAGTCTGGCGACGAGGAACTCCGTTGAGGCTGTCGCCAATCGCGTGGAAGCGTATAAGTTGCCGATTTCAAGGACGAATTTCGGGGATTCCACCCCGGGATCACCGGATGTCGAAAGCGGAGAATCTTTTTGCGCGAGTAGATAATTCAGTGCACAAGAGGCTCGCG
>JADFNE010000093.1 GCA_022563535.1 Myxococcales bacterium | reverse complement strand
CGACGAAGACTTCTTCAGCTATCACGAGGACACAGATCTCGCCTGGCGTGCGAATCTACTCGGCTGGTCCTGTCTGTATGTCCCGCGAGCCCGTGCGACTCATCACCGAGGCTGGCGGCGCAGCGGCAGCCAACGGGTGGACCCGGAAATGCGGCGACATTCGTTCAAGAATCGCTATCTCGAGATGATCAAGAACGAGCGACCGAACCAGTTCCTGCGCGATCTGCCGGCCATTCTGCTCTGGGAAGGACTTCGCTTCGGCTATGTCCTGTTGAGGGACCGGGAGCGAATGCTCGCCTATCGCGATGCAGCCCGATTGGCTGGGCGCGCATGGGTAAAGCGACAAGTACTGATGCGACGAGTCTACGATTCGAGTCGGAACGAGCAGACCAGGCGCCGATCATCGACTCCGCGTTTCATGGGGCAGGCCTAGCGGTCAAGAGGGTGCTTCGGCCGGACTTGTTTCGGCGGGTTGGCGGGACGTCTTGCGCTTGGGCCTTGGCTTGGGCTGGCGAGCGGCAGCGACCACATTGTCGAGCGCACTGCGAGACTCGGCGAACAGAATCGCCGGCTTTACCTCATCCGCTGGATGCGAAAGTGGGATGAGCCATTTCTTGCCCTCGACAGCTTCGAGGGTTTGCTCCCAGCCGGGTTCGGGGGCATCGAGACCGAAGTAAAATGCGCAACGCATGCCGGGGGTGAGGTCGAGTGGCTCTTTGATCTGTGCGAGGGCTCGACGCACAATGCCGATGGCAATGGTTCCCATGGTGAACCGGGCGTTGAACTCCACGATGGGGCGCAGAATCTCGCCTGCTGCCCCCGCATCGACGGTGAAGGCATCAATACCGCAAGGTCCAAAGAAACCCTCATCGAATGCGTGCTTGGCGACAATGACACCGGTCTCGCGCAAAGTTTCGTCGTAGACGCTCCCTGAAAATACGCGCCCGCGCGAATCGATCTCGGCACGATGTCCCAGGTAAACCCCGGACGGCGCAACGATCTGTTCCAGTGTTCCGAGCAAGGTCACGTCGCCGTTCGTCGCGATATACATCTGTGTCGAGAGGTCGAGGGTGCGCTTGAACCACGGCTCGAGGATCGCACCTCCGCGTTTGGCGAGACGTTTGAGTGCGCCGCGGACCGCTGGAGAATCGACGCGCCCATCCACTCCGGGAACACGCCCCCGGCCGCTGGTGCCGAGTCTCGGCTTCAAGGTGAAATTGCGGCCCAGTTGATCGGGCCAGTTGGCGACGGCAGCCTCCATTCGCTGGATCGCCGAGTCCGCGTCGAGGAGCGTTTCGGGATCGAGCACGAGGAACAGATCGCGCATGGAATCGGGCAGCAAGTTTTCTCGCTCGGCCAGTTCGATCGCAAAGGCCTTGTCGTGCACGCGAGCGACTGCGCCCGCCGGAGCCGAAGCGATTTTGTGATTGTCGAAGGAAGGGTGGATCGGGAGCCTTGCGGTGCTGATCCAGGGGACGATGCCGCACGCATCCTCGAGCCACGGATAGGCCGCAGCACTGGGGGCTTCGCCCAGATCTGCGGGCCACCAGGATGAGGCCAACGTCGCCAACTCGTCGGCGGAATCGTTGCTCGCGAGCGCCGGGAGAAAATGGGTCTGGCTGCCGAACAGGAGACGCCACAAGCGCAGGGTGGGCAACGTGGCCCTGGTCATGACGACGCCACCTTTACCCGGCAGTTCTTCACCGCCCAGATTGGGGTAGAGCAGCGTTTGGTGAACCGACTCCGGTCGTTTGACCTCGGAATCGACTTGCCCCTCGGATTGATTCTGGCGCGACTGCGCCTCGCGAACGAAATTGATGAAGGGTTCGCCCAACCCGGCGCGGCGCCGGGCTGCGGCATCGAATTGGCGAGCCTTGGCCCGGGCAGCGGAGAACGGGAAGGGTACAGCTTCGCTATAGGCCTCGATCAAGTCGCTTCCCGGAGGCCCGAGAACCTTCAGCCAGTGAGCCGCCACTGCAACGTGCTTGATCTCGTCGTTGTGGACCTCGAGCAGCACGTCAGCGCTCTTCTGGTCACCCGCTGCGGCGAATGCCTCGCGGTACAGGAGTGTGAAGTCGAGGTTGGCCTGTTCGAGGGTCAGTCCCATGGCGGCCAGGAAGGCACTGGGGCCGTGGGGAGATTTTGAAATGGCGGGAACGTGCTTCCAGAAATAGTTGGAATGCGGAGGGGAAAAGAAGTTGCCCCCCAGTTCGGTCAATCGGTCGATGTAGAGGCGGCAGTGTCTTTGCTCATCCGCGAGAACCCGGGTGAATTCTCGACGCAGTTCCTTGGGGAGCTCGGGCCAGCGAAGCAACGCCCAGGCGAACAGTTCGACGGCCATCAACTCGTGGTGGGCGAAGCGTGCCAGGCATTGGATTCTCGCTTCGGGCTGCTTCAGCGCACCGATGCGGGGTAGGTTGGGGAGGCCCGAAGCCATTGCTATTTCTGGATTGCGAGCGGGATAAGCAATATAGAGCGCGTGCCCCGGATTGTGGTCATCCAGGGGTTGTCCATCCTGCTGGTGCGGCGGAGTTAACTTACTCTCCAGATCGCCGCTTCCCAGGATGCCGGAGCAAAACTGGCGAAGGGTTAGAGCATGCAATGTCAATTTCTTTCTCAGACGTTTCGAACTGCCAATACCTGAATATACCCCGTTGTGAAGTCGCAGATCTAGTCTTGCGTTGTCGCGAAGTGTGCTTGCGTTGGATCGCGGCTCGCGATCAAATTTAAGGCGCATCGAGCCTGTCCGGTGACAGTGGTTCCGCTGAGCGTTCATGAATCGGCATTTTGAGCGCAGAACTTGACTCATCTATCTGCGGGGCTGAGGACAATCTGAGGCTTCAGAGGGAGGCGGGCACGGGCCGGTCAGCAACCGCCGGGCGGGCTGGAAGGGTGGCGGAAAACGTGTTTCAATCTTCTCGAGGGTTTCCGGAGATCCCAACCTAGGGTTTTTAGAGAAGCCATCCCACTTCAAATTAAAGCGCAGAACAGCTGCAGCGCCCCGTTGTGAGCAATGTTGCGAAGGCACGGAAATGGCTACCAAAAATTCGCTCGCCCGACTACGTGACGCAGACTCCGCAGAGGAACGAACCCAGAAGATCGTCGAAACCGCTCTCGCTCTCGCCGAACAAGGCGGGTTCGAAGCGGTGCGCTTGCGAGACGTCGCGGCCCACGCGGGTGTTGCCATGGGCACCCTGTATCGAAGATTCCGAAGCAAAGAGGACCTACTGGTCGCCGCGCTCGAGTATGAAACGAGTGCCCTGGCGCGCCGGGTCGAACGGAAGCCGATCGAAGGTGAGGATCCCTTGACCCGGGTGATGGGATTTTTCAGGCTGGCGACGAACGGAATGATCCGTCGTCCCAATTTGGCGCGTGCCCTGGTCAAGGCAGCGGCGTCCGGAGACCCTGATCTCGCCAAGCGGGTCGCGAGCTTTCACGGTCGCGTCGAGGGCATGATCGTGACGACGCTGCATGGCCCCGGGTTTCCCAGTGGACCGAACGGTCGTAGCAGTCATTTCGAGGAGACCCTGGCCTACAACCTGAATGTCTTCTGGTTTGCCCTGATGGTGGGCTGGTCGGGTGGACTTCACAGCAGGGATGATGTGATCGAGAGAATGGAAACCGTCGCTGCTATGTTGTTGCGCGCCGCAGCAGAGGGGAGCGCCTGATCCGAGGGCTCGACCCCAGCTGATTGTCGAATTCAGCGGAGAGGTCGGGAATGGGTCTGCAGGGCAAGCAAAGAGAAGACTTCGAAAAGAAGCTCGAACCCTACGTGGGAATCGAGATCGGCGTCGAAGAAATGGCGCGCGATGAAGTCAACCAGTCGATGATTCGCCACTGGTGCGAAGCACTCGACAATCGCCTCCCCATCTACGTCGATGCGGCCGCAGCCGAAGCTTCAGTCCACGGCGAAATCGTTGCGCCGCCCACCATGCTGCAAGCCTGGATCTTGTCGGGTATGGATATGGCCACTGGCGAGCCAAATCCCGACGACAAACAAAAGGAACTGCACGCTCTATTCGACAGTGTCGGGTACACCGGCGTCGTGGCCACCAACACCGAGCAGGAATACATCCGCTACTTGAAACTCGGCGATCGCGTGCGCGCCGTCACCCGCATCGAGTCCATCTCCGAGCAGAAGGCCACCGGCCTGGGTCTCGGCTACTTCATCGATACCCGGACCACGTTTACCGACCAGAACGACGAAGAGATCGGATGGTTGACGTTTCGTGTCCTCAAGTTCGAGCCCGGCGAGCAAGCGACGGCCGCGCCGAGCGAAGCGGGCGGAGGGCCAGCTTTGCCGGTTCGACAGCGTCCGGCGCTGGGACACGACAACCAGTGGTGGTGGGATGGCGTAAACGCCGGCCATTTTCTGATCCAGCGCTGCGAAGACTGCGGCGTTCTGCGTCATCCCCCGCGGCCGATGTGCGGCGAGTGCCAGTCGGTCCGCTTCGATTCGATCCCCTCGACGGGTGAGGGCACGGTCTACAGCTACGTCGTTATTCACCATCCCGAGATTCCGGGCTACGAATATCCGCTGACCGTTGCGGTCATCGACCTCGAGGAAGGGGTGCGTTTCGTCTCGAACGTGGTCGACTGTCCCTGCGACGAAGTTGAAATTGGGATGCAGGTTCAGGCGGAAATTCGCCAGATGGACCCAGAGTTTAAAATGGTGGTCTTCAAGCCCGTAGCGTAAACGGCAGTGAAAATACTCGAGACTGCAGGAGCCAAGATGGGAAACCGGATTCAATTTCGTGACGTCAACGTCGGAGACGCGCTGCCCGAGCAGCGGATTCCCATCACGTCCAGCTTGATCGTGGGCGGAGCCCTGGCTTCACAAGATTTCACGCCGGTTCATCACGACCGCACCGCGGCCCAGGCTTCGGGCATGCAGGATGTCTTCATGAACATCCTTACCACCAATGGTCTCGTGGAGCGCTTTGTGACCGATTGGGCGGGCGTCGATGCCCGCGTGAAGAATGTCTCGATCAAGCTAGGAACTCCGAACCTGCCGGGCGAGACCATGGTGATGTCGGGATCAGTAACGGAAAAGGACGACGCGGAAAACGTCGTCGTCGTGGAAGTAACGGGGAAGAACGCCTGGGGCAATCACGTCACGGGCCGGGTCATGTTCGCTTTGCTCTAGAGCGTTTCGGATGAGAAAAGAATGCCCACCACGCTGAAAAATGAAGCCGCGATCGTCGGAATCGGCCAGACCGAATTTTCGAAGAATTCGGGTCGCTCCGAGCTGCAGCTCGCCTGCGAAGCGACCGCTGCGGCGATCAAGAACGCGGGCCTCAGCCCGGCCGACATCGACGGCATGACGACCTTTACCATGGACAACAGCGACGAGATCGAGATCGCCCGGGCGGTCGGGATCAAAGACTTGACCTTCTTCAGTCGCACCCCACATGGCGGGGGTGCGGCGGTCGGTGTGATTCAACAGGCCGTCATGGCGATTGCCACCGGAATCGCAAAGGCCGTGGTGGTCTACCGGGCACTCAACGGCCGTTCGGGTTCGCGCTACAGCTCCGGAGTCTCGGGGGGCGCCACGACATCGGATCTGATCCACTGGAGTTGGTACATGCCGTCGGGCTTGATGACCCCGGCGAGTTGGGTTGCGATGTACACCCAGCGTTATATGTACGAGACTGGCTGCACCAGCGAGGATCTGGCGCAGGTATGCCTGGCTCAGCGCAATCACGCCGTGAACAATCCGGCGGCCTTCTTCTACCAAAGACCGTTGACCCTCGATGAGCATCAGACTGCGCGCCTGATCGTAGACCCTTTGCGGTTGTATGACTGCTGCCAGGAGACCGATGGCGGCACGGCATGCGTGATCACCAGCCCGGAGCGTGCGCGGGATCTCGACTGTGGCGGGGCCGCCCTGATTTGTAGTGTGGCACAGGCCGCGGGAGCAGATCAGGAGGTGATGACGAGCTTTTATCGACCTTCGCTCACGAGTTTGCCGGAGATGGATCTGGTTGCGAAGCAGAACTGGGAGATGAGCGGGCTCACCCCCGACGACATAGATGCGGCCATCATCTATGACGCGTTTTCGTCGATCGTTCTGTGGCAGCTCGAGAGTTTCGGATTCTGCAAGCCCGGTGAAGCCAAGGATTTTATCAAGGGCGGGGCTCTCGAATTGGGAGGCAGGCTGCCGACCAACACCCACGGCGGCCAGCTGAGCGAGGCCTACATCCACGGCATGAACGGTGTGAACGAGGGAGTGAGGTTGATCCGCGGGACCTCCAGCAATCAGCCGCAGAAAAACGAACACGTGCTCGTCACGGCGGGCGTGGGAATCCCCACCAGCGCCATGATCCTCGGTCAGCTCGACTAGCTGGAGACGCCGAAAGCCAAAGGGGCAACCGACCCGGGCGTTCGCTAAATTCGCTACCCGAGTACGAACCAAGGAGATCGAAATGAAGGTGGTAGTCGACTACGACTTGTGCGAGGCCAACGCGCTGTGCATGAAGGCCGCACCGGAGATATTTCGCGTGGAAGAAGACGACACGCTGACGATCAAGATCGACGTCGTGCCCGAAGACCTGAAAGAAAAAGCCCGAGAAGCCGCCCGTCTCTGCCCGCGACAAGCCATCACCTTCGAAGAGTAGTCGGGCCTCCTCCCCGAACGACAGCAAGAACAGCCCTTAGATCTGCGATCGCCCCTCCCAATAGGGATCGCGAAGCTTTCTCTTGTAGAGCTTGCCGTTGGGATCACGGGGCAGTTCATCGGCGTAGTCGATGCTCCGCGGGGTCTTCATCTTGGCCAGGCGGCCTTCGCACCAGCTGAAGATCTCGGCGCTGAGATCGTCTCCCCCCGTGACGCCGTCCACAACTTCGATCACCGCCTTGATCTCTTCTCCCCAATCGTCGTTGGGAATGCCGAAGACCGCGACATCCGCGACCTTGGGGTGCTGGATCAATTCGGCCTCGATTTCAGCCGGGTAGATGTTTGCGCCTCCGGAGATGATCATGTCGAATTTGCGGTCGCGCAGGAAGAGATAGCCCTCGTCGTTGAGTTCTCCGATGTCCCCCACCGTAAAGTAGTTTCCAATGCGGTTGTCCCGGGTCTTCTTTTCGGCGCCCTTGTACTTGAAGTCGGCGTTGCCGAGCTTCATGTAGACCGTGCCGACCGTGTTGGGACCGAGTTCGCCCCCGTCGTCGTCGTAGATCTTGATGTCGGATCCTGTCCATGCGCGGCCGACGGTACCCGGATATTTTCTCCACTCTGCTGGCGTGACCAGAGTGCCTCCGCCCTCGGTCGCGGCGTAGTACTCGTAGATGGCGTCGCCCCACCAATCCAACATCTTCCACTTCGTCTCGATCGGGCATGGAGCCGCAGCGTGGATCATGGCGCGCAACGAGGACATGTCGTACTTCGAGCGCACACGCGCGTCCAGCTTGAGCAGGCGGTGGAACTGCGTCGGAACCATGTGGCTGTGGGTGACCTTGTACTTCTCGATCAGCATCAGCATCTCTTCAGGGATCCATTTGTCCTGCAGGATCACGGCGTGTCCGATATGCAACGCATTTGAGCTGAACATGAGCACGGCGGTGTGATACAGGGGCGAGCCGCAGATGTGGACGTTGTCGTCTTCGGGTTTGATGCCGAACATTCCGAGAAAGGACGACATCAGGGTTGCAATGATATCGGGTGAGATGTCGACGAGGGGCCGGCGCACTCCCTTGGGCTTGCCCGTGGTGCCCGAGGTGTAGTTCATCACCTGGCCCGCAGATCGGTTGTCGGGCAATTCGGCGGACTGGCCCGCTGTCAGGGCATCGAACGGCGAGAATCCGTCGAGTTGGCCGAGGGAGAAAGCCTTGTCGCTCGGAAAATTGATTTCTTCGCGAGCGGCGCGGCAGGCGTCGCCAAACCGCGCCGAGCCAATGAACACCTTGGCTTCGGAGTCTTGCACGATGAAGGCGATCTCGGGACCCGTGAGGTGATTGTTGATCGGGGTCATGTACATCCCGATCTGGGTGATGGCCAGGTACATCTGGAACATCTCGGCGCAGTTCTCGAGTACGACTGCGACACAGTCCCCGCGTTCGAGTCCCAGTTCGCGCAGGCCGTGAGCGATCTTGTTCGCCTCGGCGAGAAGTTCACCGCGGGTCCATTCGCGTCCCTGTGGGTCGGCGAGGGCGAAGGCTTCCGGGTTGGCCTGCGCAAAATTCCAAAATCCAGACTCTGCCATGAATGTCTCCGTATTCTTCGCGTTCTTCGCGCATGGAAAACGCCTTGCCGTTGGTACTAGAGCGGCCGGTCGCCGAGGATCCACATCGAGAAGTACTGGCTGCCACCACCGTATGCGTGGCCCAAAACCTTCTTGGCCCCGTCCACCTGATGCTCCCCGGCCTGACCGCGAATCTGCATCGCCGCCTCGGCAAAGCGCACCATGCCCGACGCACCGATGGCGTTGGTCGACAAAACGCCACCGGACATGTTGACCGGCAGGTCGCCGTCGAGGGCGGTCGCCCCCTCGTAGACCATCTTCCAACCTTCGTTGATCGGAGCAAAGTGGAGGTTCTCCATCCACATCGCCTCGAACCAGGAGAAGGGGACGTAGATTTCCGCGCAGTCGATCTCTGCGCGCGGGTTCTGAATGCCGGCTTTCTTGTAGAGCTCCCTCGAGCAATCGAGTCCGGCCTGGGGCATGACTTGATCGCGCCCGGCAAACATGGTCGGCTCCGATTTCATGCAGGTCGCGTGGATCCAGGCCGGCTGCTTGGGGGCTGCCTTGGCCACGGATTCGCTGCCGATCACCATGGCACATGCACCGTCGGAGGATGGACAAGTTTCGAGATAGCGAATGGGGTCCCAGAGCATCATCGAGCTCTCGATCATCTCGAAGGTCACATCGGGCAGCTTGATGTGTGCCACGGGGTTCTTGAGGGCGTTGAGGCGATCTTTCAGGGCGATGCGAATCCCGGTGTCTTCGGGTGCGCCGGAACGTTCGATGTAGCCGCGGATCAGCGGTGCGAAGAAGCCTCCCGCTCCAGCGACCACCGCAGCGGTGAAGGGGATCGGGATCGAGAGTGCCCACATCGCATTCGATTCGCTCTGCTTCTCATAGGCAACCGTGAGCACGCGCTCGTGAATCCCCGCCTGGACCAGGCTCGCGGCTACGATCGCAGTCGCCCCCCCGACACTCCCCGCCGTGTGCACCCGAAACATGGGCTTGCCCACGCAACCCAGCGCCTCGGCGAGAAAAAGTTCGGGCATCATGACGCCCTCGAACATGTCGGGCGCTTTGCCGAGCACGACGGCGTCGATGTCCTTCCAATCGAGGTCTGCATCACGGAGGGCGCGAAGCGCCGCTTCTCGGATCAATCCCACCTGCGAGACGTCAATGCGTTTGGCTGCAAAATTGGTCTGGCCAATGCCAATGATGGCGGCGTGATGATTGGGGGCCATCAGGACTGTCCCTCCAGTACGCATACGAGATTTTGCTGTAGGCATGGGCCCGAGGTCGCGTGAGCGACTGCGCGCTGCCCCTTGCCTGCGAGGATCTGCCGGTAGGCTTCGCCCAATCGCGCAAGTCCCGCGCACATGATCGGGTTGGCGGCCAGCGCGCCGCCGGATGCGTTGACGGGGAGGTCGTCTGGCAAACCGAGTGCTTGCCTCAGAATGATTTCCTGGTGAGTAAACGGAGCGTGGATCTCCGCGAAGTCGATCTTGCCTTTGTTCACCCCGGCAGCTTCGCCCGCCAGCTGGGTGGAAGGGGAAAGGGTGAGGTCACGCCCGCCCGGTTGATGGCTGTCGAAGCGGTGTTCCAGGCCGGTGATCCAGACTGGAGGCTTCGCGGCTTTGTCGACGACCTCTTCGGCGGCGATGATCATCGCGCAGGCGCCATCGGTGATCGGCGGGCAGTCGTGCTTGCGCAGAGGAGACGCCAGGTAGGGTTCGGCGAGCAACGCATCGACATCGAAGTCCCCATAGAGCTGCGCTTGGGGATTGTTCTTGGCATCGCGTCGCGAACGCACGGCGATCTCGGCCAGATCGCGTTCGCTGTGCGGGCCTTTGTCCAGCAGGGCACGCGCTTGCAGGGCCGCGAGGGCGGGAGCATCGGGGCCCAGGGGTGCCAGGGTGTAGGGGTCGAGTTGCAGGATCATGGTTTCGGCGGGGTCGCCCATGGAAGAGCGGCTGAAGCTGAAGATCAGCCCCGAATCGATTTCGCCGGTCTGGATCTTGACCCAGACTTCGTACATTGCCCAGGCGCCGTCCATTTCGACATGGGATTCGTTGATCGGTGGCCAGGCGCCGAGGGCGTCGACCGCCATCACGAAAGAAAAAGCCTGGCCCGCGAGATAGTCACAGCTTCCCGAACAAGTGAAGTCGATATCTTCTTTCTTGAAGCCCGACGTTTCGTAGAGTTCCTTGATGATCGGGAGCAGCATCTCGACTTCGTTGTATTTCATCTGACTCCGCACATACGGCGTCTGCGCGTAACCGACAATGGCGACCTTCCGCATCACGAGATCTCCTTGATCTTGCTGAACGGAACGTCGGGCTCATCGAGGGGGCGGAAGTAGCTGATGTTGGCCATGGTTGGACCCCACTCGGATTCGGGTTTCCAGACTCCCTGGACGCGCATCCCGATGCGCACCTCCTGGTAGGGGCACTCCTGAATCAGCGAGGAAAAGCTGATGTCTGCGCCGTCCAGCACGATATTGGCCGCCACGTAGGGCAGATCGACTTTGATGTGCTGGGAGGGGACGCGCACGATCGAAAAACTCACGACCGTTCCCGTGTCCTTGACCTCGACCTCGCGGCTGGTCGGTTTGCCGCAGCGCGCACACGCACCGCGCGGTGGGACGTAGACCTTGCCGCAGCCGTCGCAGGCCTGCCCCATGATCTTGCCTTTCTGCATTCCGCGGAGAAATTTCTGGGTGGCCGCTCCGGGGGTGTAGTCGTACTCACAGCGCACCGGGGTCACGATGAGTCGAACGGGTTCGGATGCTTGCTCGCTCACGCTTTCTCCTCCGGGACGAAGCACGCGATGTCCTGAATACATCCGATCGTTTCGTCGGCCCACTTGATGGTGACGCGCATTCCGGTGGACATCTCGGCTTCGCTGTCTGCAGAAACGGCGTGCAACAGCGCGGTATCGGCACCGTCCAGCTGAACAAGTGCCCACGCGAAGGCCTCTTGCAGGTGATTCTTTGGCTTGGGGTTGTCGATCCAGGACCAAGTCTTGACGACGCCGCCCGGGCCGACGGCTACGAAGTCGCCCGTCGCATCCCCCGTCTCAGGGTCATACTCGGTCGGGGGAACGATCACTTTGCCCTTGGCTGTCTTGATCCCGTAGGCCTGCCGATCTCGCAGGCCCGTAAAGAAGTGGCTCAGCACCGGGCCCAGGGAACGTTTGTAGTCGTACTCCATGACGTGGGTCGCGCGGAGTAGTTCCTCACCAGTGTTGTTGCTCTGACTCATTCTCGCCTCCCGATCGGGCGGAGCCCGCAGCCCCCCGAATGCCCGGGTAGGGCTGATTGCGGACGTTGATACGGATTGAACTCGGAGAGACCCAGGGGGTGACTCGGAATACGCCGCTAAGTAGAACACGTTCTAAATAACCTGACAAGACCGCTGCCGACTCTCAGGGTTTTCTCTGGCTGGAGATCGCAGGGGGTCGTGCAGCCCCTGTGTACCGGAGGCGCAGCCGATTCCCGC
>JADFNE010000092.1 GCA_022563535.1 Myxococcales bacterium | reverse complement strand
GCGCTGGTGTGGACCTTCCTCGCAGCGACGGCCAGCCGCTGCAACAATAGCGAGCTGGCAGGCCGCGCAATTCTTCGAGCCGCAGAGCTGGATCCGAAGCTCTCACTCAAGCGAGCCGAACTGGCAATGAGCGCCTTCGTTTCGAGCGAGAACATCCACATTGTCCTTGCCTTGCTCGGCGCGGCAGGCCTGCACTGAAGCTTGGAAGTCCCTGGTGAAGGTTTCCATGGCGCCCCCGAGAGGATTCGAACCTCTGACCTACGGTTTAGGAAACTGGGAGGGGTGCAGCCGAGGCGCTCTCAGCGCGTTCTGGACCGACCCAACTTGGCAAAGCCTGACAAAGCGCATCCCTGCAAGTGCGTCAGAAAGCTGCAGAAGAAGCATCGAAAGAAAGGCAGGTTCTCAAATGCGACGACGCATCTGGAGCCGGTGCGACGATCCCGTGAACCAAAAACTCAGCGGGCAGAACGCCCCAGCGCGGTGAGGAACATCACGCTCTTGCCCTCGGCGTGCGGGGAGAAAAATTCGATGACTTCGTCGTCCAAGAACGTGAGGCCGGTTGCTCCGAAGCGCTGTGCGTAAGCCGCCAAGTACATCAATCCACCTCGAATGCCGCCTTCGAGCTGTGCGCAGCGGTAGCCGCGATCGCCTTTAGCTTCGAAGACGCGCTCGAGATCGACAAGGCAGTAGACATTGACCGCCGCATCGGCCGGAAGATCCTGGGAGAGGCCAAGCCTTCCCGCCACATCCCGAAAGTCTCCCTCACGCAGAAGCTCCAGGGCAGCGCGTGCGGGGTGGTAGAAATACGTGCCATTTGCAAGTCCCTCGACCGCGTGCACGATCAGATACAGGTCGATTCCAGCATCCGGCTCGTGACCCGCGAAGTCGGTAGGCAGGGGGCTACTCCCACGATCGAGCACCGTGGCGAGTTGAGCCAGCGAGATCGACGCCCCGCGATTGAAGATGCGGGTGGAACCGCGACGGCGTATGACACTCTCGAGTGACTCCCGAGGGAGATCCGCGTCGGCCGCCGGCGAAAGCGGGAAGAGGCGCCCGGCCAGAGTCGGCGGGGTTCTCGCCGGGGCGCTCTGACGCCAACTGGCGGCTTCTGCCCCAGTCGCCAACGACGAGGCTGCGTGGATCTCGCGAATCGCCGGGTAGTCCACCTCGGACTTCGAGAGGCGTTCCGTTTCGAGTGATAGATTCGCTGGCTTCGAAACAGCTTCCGCGGGGGCTTGCGTTTGGCCGAGCGCTACCAAGGTGAGCGCAGCTTCCCTCTCTGGGTCGAGGCCGAGGAGTTGTTCGACCGCTTCGTCGGCAAAGCCCATCACGATTTGGATAGGTAGCTGCTCCATCGTGGCGGCGGCCAACAGGTTGGCATGCAGGGTGCCTGAATCCCAGTAGCAGTGCCGGTAGGCTCGAGATTGGTACTTCCAGGCGTTGCGCCAGTACGTCGAAGCCGAGACGAGAATCGCGGTCGCCTTCGCGATCGCAGGCTCAGACCCGCTGGCCGCAACGAGAATCGCACGTTGGTCGCCCGTCCGGAGCTGGCGCAGGGCAAAGTCGTTCGGCGCGAAGTGGTAAACGCCGGCTGCCAGGTCCGCCAGCTCTGCACAGACGAGATACAGATCAATGTGATACAGCGCCCCGGTGTTCGAAGCCGCCCGGAAGTACATCTCACCGCCTGGGATCTGCTTGTGCTTGGTAATCCCTGCACAGAGATAGAGCACACGTGAGAGGGTAGATCGGTCAAGCTGCTGTTGGTTGGTTTGAATGCGCTGCGTTCCGAGCCTAAGGGCGTCGAGGGCGGGTAGCTCTTGTGGTGTCCACTCTCGGACTAGCGGCTGCGATCTGAGTCCGGCGTAGATTTTGAACGGCAGCGGCTGGTTTTGAAAGTCGAGGAAGTGTTGATTCCGGTGCAGACTCTGCTCGGAATGCTTGGTGGCATCGTGATAGGCGCGGGCGGCGCGACCCCGAGAACGCTCCATCTTCCGTTCTCCTGCGATTGATTCTCTCTTACAACCCCGCCCCCCGTCAAGATGCCAGACGAATCAGGTACACTCGGACCATGCGCGAGATCCTGCCAGGCATATTCAGTTGGGGTGTCCTGTCCGAGCGTCACGGTTATGACTTCAATGGGACCCTTGTGCGCGACCCAGCGGGAAATTTCTGCATCGACCCGGTGGAACCCGGCGAAGAAATCCTCAGCCGGCTGGCCCGTGAGGGCGTCTCGCGCATCCTGCTCACCAACCGCAACCACACCCGCGCGGCACGCCAGATTCATGAGCGTACCGGGGCCAAGATCGCGATCCATCCCTCCGATGCCGAGCACGCGCGCGGACAGGGCATTGCAATCGACGAAGATCTCAAGCCGGGGCAACGCCTGGGCGCCTTTACAGTCATCGGGTGTCCCGGAAAGTCCCCGGGAGAGATCGCACTTCACGACCCGAAGCGGCGACTCCTGATTGTCGGAGACGTGTTGATCGGAAATCCGCCCGGCAGTCTCTCACTGTTGCCGGACAAAGTGATCGACGACCCGGAACGACTACGGGAGAGCGTGCGAGTGCTGCTCAAACTCGACTTCGATGCGATCGTCGTCGGTGACGGTGTGTCGCTCACCAATGACGCGCGCGGCCGTCTCGAAGCACTCGTCGACAGCTTTTGAGTTTGGTTCCCAGAACATCCGGCCGCCCCGATCGGAGTGCGGTAGCTTCGCTATGCCTCGATTCCCCGCTTCCATCGCCATGACACTCCTCCGACCGCAGTATCGGTGGACTTCCCCCGCTTGACCAAAGTATCTAAAGGCGGGGGAAGTCCAGGGTCTTGGTCGTGCGCGCCTGTAGCCCGTCAGCAAGATTCGGAAATTTGAGCGGTCTATTCCAAGAGACACTTCACGGGGCCCAGCTTTTCCACTACGTCACCCCCACCAGCCACCTGTTTTCCCGCAAAGTCACATGCACCCCCACCCCGTGCTTTCCCGAAATATCACTCTCTATTCTTTATATAGGGTGACATTGCGGGAAAACGGGGAGTGAGTTGTGGGGGATGTGAGTTTGCGGGAAAGCGAGGGGAGGCGGGCCAGTTGCGGCGGCGTCCATCGAGCCGGCAACTGGACGCGGGTCTTCGCGCAACGCGAGCAGCTGAGGTTGCGCCCTCATCATGTTCGGGAACGAAAGGCAGAGCCCTCAAGGTGCGGGCTGAACCCTCACGACGATCAGCGTTCCGCCCTCGTCGGCCGTTCGAATGATCATGTCGCACTGTTCACCGGACTTCGAGTAGCGAAGCGACTTGATCGAGACGCCGCTCAGTGACTCGAGGCTCCACCCAGAGCGCAGCATTTCTCGCTGGATTCCGGCTAGGGCTTCCGTCGGAGAGGGGCTTCCGGTGTAGCGTAGATCTGCGATGCGCCGCCGGCCGCCGTTACTGATGTCGACGTATGAATGGTCGTAGTCGAGATCGAACTCTGGCGGAACCGGGATGTCTTCGAAGCGAGTGTCCTGCCAAGGCGCACCCGGCCGCTCGGGGGCCGGTGGCGCCATAGCCACGTCAGGGGGCGGCGCTGGCGGTGGGCTCTGTTCTAGCAGAGCGCAGCCGGTGAGCCAGATGCAGGATCCCAGCGCGCAGCCAATCGACGAAATCAACAACCTCCGGTACATGGCAAGCCTCCCGGGGCGGGCCCTATCTCTCGTGCAGTTTGATGTGAAGGTGCGTCTGAAGCTTGGGGGTGTCATCGGGCCCCGCCGACACTCCATCGTGCCACTCCTCGGTGCCGCTCGCGTCAGGCGCCGAGGAATGCTCCGAGTGGCGTTCGAGGATGATCTCGCAGACCTCGACCCCATTGGAGTACGACAGGGTCTTCATATTGATGCCCGTGAACCGCACTAAGTGCCACCCGAGAGGCGGCATCTCCTTTTGGTAGAAACGGATCACGTCGGAGACGATTGCATTCCCAATGTAGTTGAGATCAGCGCTGCGGATCGATCCCTGAAGAAAGACGTAGGACTCATCGGACATGAGCTCGAAATTCGGTGGGACAGGAAGGTCCGCGAAAGCGCTCCCTTGCAGCCATTCGTCTGAGTGAGGATTCCCTGTTGGCTGAGCTCGGGGGACCTCCCGGCTGGGCGAGGACTGCGTCGGCGGATGATCAATGAGAAAGGGCAGTTCTGGAAGCATCGCACACCCCGGCAACAGTGCGGCGGCAGCCAATACAATCAGCTGGACCGCGGCGACGCCAGGCAACTGAAGGATTTGGAACATCGTTCTAGTGTACTACATCCGCGCGTGCTCGAAGGGAGATAGGTGATCACCGAGGGCCCTCAGTGATCACCCCAAAACCGGCCAAAGGGCATGAAGTCGGCCGGGATAATGACGGCGCGCGAGGCAACTACCTTCGCGGGCTATGGCAAATGTTTTGGACTCTGGAAAACAACAACAAATACTGGTCGTATGGTGCCAATACTCGGCCCACTATAACGCGGCCCTCCGGTGGTAATATTTCAAGACACCGCCGAGCCTCTCTCGACATTCGACTACTGCGCCCAAATTTGGTGCGTCGATTAGTTTCTCGATCAACTCGTTGTCGAGCCCCTGATGGTTCCGCTCCAAATGGTAGTGCTGTGGATAGTTCGGATTGCCGCCATTTCCTTCCAGACGAGGTCTATTCCGCGGGCTCGATCCACGGCTGTGAGGGGAGGCGGGCCAGTTGCGGCGGGTCAGTGGCGCACCGCGCTCGCCGTACCCAGCGCCACTCGCGTTCCATCCGGCTTGTCGACCCAGACCTCGCAGTGCACCCGCGTCGCGTCACTCTCGGGTGTCTCCTTGAGCACTCTGCCGAAGGCCTGCACGTCCTCGTCGACCCAGAGCACATTGGTCAGCTTGAGCGACATGCGGCCACCCTGGAGCCAACCGATGCCAAAGGCCCTCTGCATCACCTCTGAGACGAAGCACGTCGTCATCATTCCCTGCACGACGATATTCGGGAAGCCAAGCTTCTTTGCCTGCTCCCGGTCCGTGTGGTAATTGGCGCCGGGTCCCGAGAACATCCAGCAGCGACGCGCGTCGATGTGCTTCTTCACAGAGTCGAGATCCGCACCGGTCGCAGTCGGGAAGGGTGGGCGTGCGCTCGTTTCGGGCTTCTTCTTCGCCGTTTCGTCATCCACCACGAAGCCATCTTCATGCTTCGTATCACGCGGAGGCAGGAAAGACTGGTAGGTGCGGCCGCGCACCAGCAAGCGCCCGTCGGAGATGTCGAAGAGATCGGTCTCGTTCAGTACATAGTCTCGTCCCCGCTTCTGGTAGCGGTCGACGATCGTGGAAACGGTCCGAACCGTGCTGCCGACGCGGATCGGTGAGAAGAACTCCCAATCCTGCTGCGCGTGCAGATTCCCAAACAGATTCTTCAGATACCAGTCGCCGACGAATTTGTAGCACTCGGAGTGGTGGAGGAGCGGCGGTGCCAGCTCGGGATGGCGATCGTCACGATCGTCGAGCGCGTCACGATAGAAGTCCACAACCTCCTGGGTGATCGCGTATTCGTTCGCACCGCAGAATCGGCCAACGTGGGCGGGCTCGCCTTTCAGGTTCATTTCGACGCCTCCGGGCCGGGCCTCTCCGGGCGGGCTCGCGGCCCGTCTGATGTCCCGACTCGGACAGATCCTAGGTTGTGGAGCGAAGATTGTCCCTGGCACGAAGCCTGCTCTCGAGTCGGGCATGGACTCCCACCACGCCCCCCCACCGCCGCTTTCCCGTAATGTCAGGGTCTACCTACCCTGTGCTTTCCCGAAATGTCACTCTCTATTCTTTATATAGGGTGACATTGCGGGAAAACGGGGATGAGCAGTTAGGCATGTGAGTTTGCGGAAAACGAGGGATGGAGGCTGGCCCGAACCGCGACAATTTGCCCGCACTGCGGCTTCGGTGGATTGCTTCCGGGTCCTTGCCCTTGTCGAGACTCTCCTTGGGATTCATGGCCCCGTAAAGTGTCTCTTAGATTAGGGCGTCCAGAAGTCCAGGTTCTGCTGACGGGAAACAGACCAGGATACGCGCCTGTTGCTCAACGTAGGCCTCTTGGCGATAAGCATCGTTCTGCTCAGTGCGATCTGGTCCAGCGTGCTTCCGGCACTGGCCATTCTGCGCGACGTGACACTCTGGGAGTACCTCGAGGGGACGACGGGCGAGGAGAAGCTAGTCCCAGTGACTCTTGCCGAGTTCGGGATCGCTCTCTTGTATGGACTCATGACCTACGTCTCTGTGCGCACCCTGCCGTCCTTGCTCGAAGTCGTCTTGCGCTTGCGCGGCACGACCGACTCGGGGAGCCGCCTCGCGTACGCGACTCTTGCTCGATACTTCATCTTGATCCTCGGTGTCTCTCTAATGGCCGGCACCGTGGGTTTTCACTGGAACAATATTCAGTGGTTGGTGGCGGCCCTGGGCGTCGGAATCGGATTCGGCCTACAGGAGATCGTCGCGAACTTCATCAGCGGCTTGATCATCCTGGTCGAACGTCCCATTCGCGTGGGTGACATCGTCACGGTCGGGGACGTCAGCGGTGTCGTAACCCGGATGCAGATTCGAGCTACGACCGTTACCAATTGGGACCGTCAGGAGCTGCTCGTTCCGAATCAAGAGTTCATTACCGGCCGAGTATTGAACTGGTCGCTCAGCGACGAAGTGATTCGTATCGTGCTCAACGTGGGCGTGGAGTATGGCAGCGATATGAGAACGTCCCTCAAGCTCATCTCAGAAGCTCTCGAAGAGAACGAACGAGTGCTCCGCGACCCGAAGCCCCTGGTCACCTTCGATGAGTTTGGTGACAACTCGCTCAAAATTACGGCCCGCGCTTACATCGGTTCGCTCGCCAACCGCTGGGAACTCGCGAGTGACCTGAATCTCGCCATCAACGACAAGCTCACCGAAGCCGGCATCGTCGTTGCGTTCCCCCAGCGCGACGTCCACCTGGACACCGCCTCGCCGCTCGAGATACGAATCCAGCCCACGGTGCGCGAGGGAAGCTCCTGAATCCTCGCTCCCGGGTCGGACTCTCGAGCGGGGCAGGCCACAGCCTCCGGAAAAGCCGGTGGACTTGACCCGGAACGGTGGACACCTCGGAGGCTAGCATTGAGCCAGCCGGAGGAGTCCAGTGAGTCATCAGCGATACACGCCAGAATTCAAGGATGAAGGCGTCCGCCAGGTCACCGAGAAGGGTCATTCGGTGCAAGAAGTCGCCACCCGTCTACGTTTCTACTACCAATCCGTAAATGCGTCCGAAGGAATTGGGCAAACACGGCGTCGGGTCGCCTCAAGCGATGGACACAATGCCGCGTTTGATGGCATAGTGGACGAGTTCAGCGCTGTTTCCGATTCCGAGACGCTTCATCATCTGATACTTGTGGAAGGCCACTGTTCTCGTCGAAAGTCGCAGCACGCTTGCGGCTTCCCTCATGGTGTGGCCCTCCGCCAGGAGTGTGAGTACCTCTCGCTGACGCGGGGTTAGCTCCTGCGCTTTCTTGTTCGAATTCGGCCTTTCGTGAAATCGGGTCATCCCCCTTGCTGCGAATGGGGTCACGTAGCGCTCGCCCGCAAGGGCGTGCTCAATTGCCGCAAACAGCTCCGAGGCGGCGGACTTCTTGAGCAGGTATGCGGACGCACCCATGCGGAAGGCGTCGGCGGCGAGATTTACGTCCTCGTTCACCGTTAGGAAGATGAGCGCGACCTCCGGCAGCAGCCGCTTGATTATTCGGCCGGCCTCCATGCCGTCTAGCCGGGGCATAGCAATGTCCAACACAATCAAGTCGGGCTCGAACTTCTGGGCGGCGGCCACCAGCGCGTGCCCATCGGTCGCAGTTCCCACCACGTCGAACCTAGGCTCGAGTAGCGAGGTGAAGGCCTCCAGCAGGAGGGCGTGGTCGTCGGCCAGCAATACACGCGGGCGCGTCATGGGGACCTCCAGTTCACCAAGGGTTCGACGATTTCAGGATAGTCTCAAAAAACGAACGGTGAAAGCATCTTCCGATCAGATCGGCGTAGGCAGCGGCACCCGAACGTCAACGCGCGTACCGCCTGATGGGTCGGATTTAATTGACATATTGCCCCCAATAAAATGCACTCGCTCACGCATGCTGACCAACCCGAGCCCTAATTTGTGTTGGTCTAAGCTGGGGTTAAATCCCACCCCCTTGTCTGTAACGGTTAGACGGATTTCACTGCGGTCTCCAAATAGCGCGACTTGCGCTTCGGCCACACCGCTGTGCTTCAGCACGTTACGCAAGGATTCCTGCACGATGCGGTATATGCATATCGATACATCGCTCGGAACGGCCTCCGGGACGCCATGATGGGAAAATTCGATCCTGAGGTTGTGATGCTCGGCCAACGTGTTGCAGAAACTCCGAACCGCGACGGTCAGACCAATATGCTCCAGACTGGAGGGATGAAGCTCATGGGAAAGGTTGTGGACATCTGTGGATAGCTCGTCGGCCACTGCCAACAGCTTCCGCATTCGTTGACTGATCGCCTTCGCGGATTCGGGTGGGTCCTGACTGGTTCGCTCCAGTTCAACCGCCAGCAGCGCTAGCTTCTGACTCAGATTGTCGTGCAACTCTCTGGCGATGCGGCCTCGCTCATTCTCCTGTGCCTCGATTAGTCGCCCGCTCAACTCTTGCACCGCATCCTGCGCCAACTTGCGCTCCGTAATGTTGGCCATAAAGCCGCGCAGCGTGTGGGGTATGCCTCCCGTGTCATCGACACTTACCACGTTATGGACCCAAATCACGCGACCATCCGACGCAACCATCCGGTAGTCAAAGTCAAAATCTTCGCATCGCAGCGAGGAACGGAGGTAATAGTCAAGTGCGAAGTCTCGGTCTTCGGGGTGAATACGGTCGATCCAGAAATCCTTTTCATACCATTGAACCAGCGGATATCCGAGGAACGGAACCGCTTGAGGACCAACATATGTAAACAGCCAAGTCTTGGCGTCGGCCTCCCAGGGGACGACGTCGGTCGATTCCAACAGACGCCGCAAACGCTCTTCGCTTGTGGCTAACTTCTCGGTCCGCACTCGAATGCGACCTTCGAGATGGTTGTTTGCTTCAACCAGCGCATCTTCAGCTCGCTTGCGACTGGTGATGTCCCGAACAACGCAACTCACTCCCACCACGATGCCTTCCTCGGAAATGACTGCATCATAACTGTGTTGAAAGATTCTCTTCTGATGCGGCATAGCCGGGGTTTCCGCCTCGACAGCGCCATCTACCACAGGCTCTCCGGTCACCATTACGCGGCGGAGTAGCGACTCGACCCCCGCGGATACGTCCGGAATCACGTCGCTGATCCTCCGGCCAAGGTGCGCCTCCACGGAAAGCCCGTTGATCGAGGCGAGCCAATAATTGATGTACCGGTAGCGAAGTTCCGTATCTAGAACGCACAGGCCGATGGGAGCCGTCTGGTATACATGCTTCAGCAATTTCCCGTCTTCGACTTCCATGTTCACGCCTGTTGTCATTGATCCATCGAGAATAGGACAAAGAAGCTGGGTTTTCCGAGAGTGTCGGTTTCGAAGTCGAGCGACTAGGACGCATTGACGACCTTGAGTCCAAATCCATGTGCAAGATCAGCGAGGAATCAGGGCGTCAGCATAGTAGAGGAAGCCCAATTGCGGAGGGCTCTCTGCCAGATCGCCCCAAGAGCGTCCCCCTGACGTTCCACTCACAGCCGCCAGGCGCAAGTGTCCAAACCGAGCCCGGGATGAGGCAACGAATACACGGAAGCGAGAATTCCGCCGCAACCTGGGATGCGGGTCGGGCGGGAGCGACCGGTGGTGCCCGGGGAGAGAGGCCCAACGAGTTCAAGAGGGCCCGAATCACCGAGGGTTGGATCCTTCTATTTATAGCAGCGCGGCGGCGATTCCCTCGGCCGCACCCCCGCACAGGGGACACACGAGAACTTCCGATTCGCGGGGCAGCGGAGCTGCCCAAGCGCTTAGCCGGCGGAGCCGGCACGCGGCCGCGAACACGCGCGCGATCCACTTCGCCCAGGGCAAGTACCGCGGACGAAAGAAGGAGCCCGCTTCTTGTGACGGGGGAGCGGCTGGAGTCGGAGGATCCGAACGATCCCGAATCACCGCCTCTCGCCACTTGGACCCCCCGCCGACACTGTCGCCAGCGCTTCGTCAGCAGAGCTGACTCGCGGGTGCGAAGACTCCGTGGGATCTCAGTGCATTGCTGCGGGGCCAGCCTGGGCCCTTCTCAAGCTGACGCATGCGATTGGTCGATAAGCTCTCGCTACCGATCGGAGGCCTCAACGCAGCAACTCATCACACTCGGTTACTGGAACGACGGAAGCGACGGCTGTTCTCTGCACAACCCGCAGGAGTTTACGGATCCGCGCTGGGACGTATCGCTGCGCGAATCAATGTTTCACTACCTTCGCTCGGGGCGCTCGGTTGCCCAGTACCTGGGATTTTCGTGGTGTCGCTTCGACTGCGGGATCGACGAGAGAGATGGGCTGTGCCGAACTGAGCGACGGCGTCTGGATCTGGCCCGAGGGACTCGCCCACTACGTCGCTTGTCGTGAGCTGGTGCTACCCAACGAGTTTGTCGAGCACGCTCGGGCGCACGGCTTTCAAGCTCCGGTACCCGTCTTCGAAGACGATGCCGAGGGTGACTTCAATTTCTGGCTGCAGTGGTGCGCGGCGAATACGAACGGCGATCCTGAAGCGCAACAACTTTGGCGGCGCACGCAAGAAGAAATTGAAACTGCTGATCGGGAGATCATCGGAAAGCTGATCGAGAAGTACGGCGGTCTGTCGGCGCAGACCTGTAATTGGGCGGGCTGCGAAGACCTCGCGCTAGTCGGACTGGCGTTCTGCCCGGCCTGCGCCCACCACAAGATGAACCACTGGCCTTGAGCAGGATCTCCAACCCATACACCCTCACGCAGGCCTGAATCCTACCCGCCCGCCGAATCACTTCCGCCTTCTCCTACGCGTCGGCTCTTGAGACTCTCGTCTCCCTTGTCGCGGTACCGCTCCTTCCATAGAGTAGAAGGTGGATCTTGCGACCCCAAAGCGACGGCACGCCCGATTCACGTTCCCGTTGGACTCCGCGTACTCGATTACTCTCTTCTTACGTCTGATCTCTCGCTGTTCTTCCGTCATCCAGATCCCCTCGGTCAATTGCTGCCATTATCATGACAGGAACTGTCCGGCTGGAACTGCAATTTCACAGACGCAGAAGCGGCCGACCGGTTGGATGCGGATCCTGAGACCAAGACGGAGCGCATAGGGGAATGAAGAGGGTGAACGGTCGGGCGAACAATGAGTTCTGGGCCAGCTTTGACCGGTTTCAGGCACACTTCAATGCGACCGAACCTCTGCAAGCTGGGCTCTACGACCTGAATCGCTACTCCTCTGTGGCTCGTGATTCTGACTGAGGGTCGGCGCGAATCGCAAGTAGCGAGGGGAAATGATCATGTCGCATCGGAATCATTGGACTGGAGTCATGCTGGTCCTGCTTCTGCTCACCATGTTGGCGGCGTGCAGTATCAAGAAGGGTGTCTATTCATTGGGAATTCCCGGTGTGTGGATCGAGCTGGCAGTTGAGTCTGCGCAGAAGCATGGCCCCATTATAGCTGCAACTCTACGTGAGAAGGATTTGGAGCTGCGCTACTTCACGAACGACGATGAGGACTGCCGAGCCGTGCTCGTAGCAGGCACGCGCGTGCGATA
>JADFNE010000091.1 GCA_022563535.1 Myxococcales bacterium | reverse complement strand
ATCCCCATGATTGCTTTTGCTCGCGCTGTAGTCGCCGACCCATGCCCCAAGGTCTTCGCGGTACCGCTCGTGGCCCAGCCCAATCTGCATGTTCAACTGATAGCGCCGGGATACCACTCCGCGGCAGGTTTGCGTGCATTACTGCCAGTTGTCCATGTCGTCCTGCTCGAAGGTACCCGAGACGCTGAAACTCCGTAAACTAGCAAGACGCATGGCTTCTTCCATGTCGGAGGACGCCGCCCTGTCCCCGTAGGCCCACAACCATATCTCCGTCTTCTCCGGTCCCCTGGGGTGCGAGACCCGGAAGGTGTGTGCCGAAGCGCGATTCAACGAGAAATTGGGGAATACCGTGCCGAGGATTGGGTTTATGCAACCGATTCGAGGACCGAGCCGCCCCTGTGCCTCCAGTTGGATCTCCTACTCATAGGCCAGGATCTCCGGCACTGGGGTGTCGGCGGCGGCTCTTATGGGGTGGTGCGGTCTATTTCTATTTTTTCGAATCTTTGGATCATATCGTCGAGGATTGGGGCGAGATCAATGTCCGGGCGTTCGATGATGGGTGGGCGTTCGGAGGTCTTGGGTTTGATGGATGGGGGGACCTCTGGGTACTCGGTGGGCTTGGGGCGCTCGCGGTGTTTCGTGGGTCTGGGGCGATCCATGTTGCGTTGGGGTTGGGGGCGATCGACGACCTGTAGTCCCTCGACGCGCAGGCGTCCTTGGGGATTGCGATACCCCGACACTCGCAGTCGCTGACCCCGATCTGCCTTCTTTGACGCCCGTTCGAAGCTCGGCCGGTCGAGTTCGATGCCGTGCATCCATAGTGCGGAGCTGCCAGGTCGTCGCGTCGCGTAACCTTCAATCGATAGCCGCTCGAGGCCGGGTGCGAGCAGCGGGGTGGTGGAGACTGCGGACACGATCAGGCTCGAAGATTCGCGATTCCAGCCACCGGTGATGCGGATAAACTGCCCGGCCTGGATCGCTGCTCGGCTGCCATCTGCCGGGTCTTGATGGTGCCGCGGGAGTCGAATTCCCCCTACCTCCAAGTCGCCATGCGCAGAAGTTTTGGTGATTCCCGAAACACTATCGGGCCAGTACTTGGGAGCCAGGACGATCCGCGTCGCCACGACACTGCCATCGCTCTGTCGCAACCCGCTCACCGTAATGCGCGAACCGAGTACAAGTCCATGGCTGGCTTGCGAAAAGTCGTCGGGTGCCATCACGCGCTGGCCCATCACGCTCAAGCGCTTTTGGACGTAGTCGATACTCGTGACGGGGCCCGTCAATGCGCTGTGGATCGAGAGCGAGGTGGCGTCGAGTACAGCACCCTGCCCCACGGCGTGGACTGCCACGACTTGTCCGATGGCCAGCGCTGCGCTGGTCGATTCCCTGCCATCGACCAGCACGGGAGTTGCTTCGTCGTAGCGGATCCTCAGACCGTTGACGCAGATGCTGCCGAATCCGGTGATGGTGCCGAAAACACCGGTTCCCCCGATGCCACTCTCGTCGCCTCCGCTGTAACCGGTTCCGCCGATTCCGCTCTCGTCGTCTCCCGAGAGCCCAGTGCCTGAAAGTCCAGCATCGGATCGAGCGAGGTATTGCTCGGGTTTGCTTTCGTGCGGGATCGCACACGGGTTCTGGGCCCACGCGATGGCGGGGGAGAGGAACAACAACTGTGCCAGAACGAGCAACTCAATCCGCATACGTCTTGTCTCCGCGCCGCGCTCGGAAAGCAAAGATGCCGAGGCGCATGCGATGCACCGCATCCGTGGCGTTGCGATCGCGCTCTTGCAACGCCATCGCCCTTTTGTTGACGGCGTGAAGCGCCTGCATGCCGCGCTCTTCGGAGAGTTCCAACAATTCGACCACGGACGCATCGGTGAGTCCGCTGTAAAAGACGCTGCGTTCCAACATGGGTGGCTCGTTGTCCGCCAGATTGTGCGCCCCGACCGCGATGTGATCGTGGAGCGTATGGCCCAGCGAATGGGCCTTCTCTTCGAAGCTCCGGCTCGGGATGAACGCGTCGCTGTTGAGCACCACTCGGTCGCCATCGGTAAGCGTCACGACCCCGAGCCTACGCCATTCGTCGAGCACCGAGCGCGGTCGAATATCCTGGCTGACCGACGAGACCAGATCGTCGAAACTGGTTTCTCCGGCTATCGCTTTGCGGGGCAGTGCTCGGGGATGCCCGTGATCGTCCTGAAACTCGCGAAGGTCCGTCCAACGCGCCACGATCAGAGCACCGAGGGAAACCGACTTGGGCCGACTCGGCGGGGCAACGTCGTCGGATTGTTCGCGCAGTCGCCGCACATCTTTGCGGTGAATCCCGGTCAAGAGGTTGATGCGGCTATCGGTGAGGCGTTTGCCCTCGAGGGCGAATTCGTCGCTCGCGACTTCGATGTACAGCTGCTTGAGAAGCCCCGTCAGAATCGGGAAAGTCACCTGGCGCGAGAGCAGGAGATGCACCAGTGGCCGCAACAACATGCGGGCGGCTGCTAGGAGACGCGCCGAGGGGGCCGCCAGATCGGATGGTTGGCTTTCGTCGGCTTTCATGTCGCCAACGAGCATCACATTTTGTGGGAAAAAACACCACATCAATCGACAATTCATTCAGATTCTTGAACACTATGCCCCGAGGGGGCGGCTAGGCGCCTTCAGGGCGACAGGAGCCGATAGCGGGAGCTTGAACGCACTCGGCCCCGCCGCAAGCGCGACGGGGCCGATTCATCTTCGAGCCAAAGACGGGGGCAAGCCCCGGGGTCTCGGCCTGGTGCGATCGTGCTTCAGTCTTGGCTGTCCGATCTAAATATCCGCCCTAAATATCCGCCCTAAATATCGTAGTAGAGCTCGAATTCGTGCGGGTGCGGTCGCAAGCGAACCGGTTCGCACTCTTCTTCGCGCTTGTAGTCGATCCAGGACCGAATCGCGTCGTCGGTGAAGACATCGCCCTTGAGCAGGAAGTCGTGATCCTCCTCGAGGCAGTCGAGCGCCTCCTCCAAACTTCCCGGCATCACTGCAATGCCCGCCCTCTCTTCGGCCGTGAGCGAATAGATGTTCTTGTCGAGCGGCTCGCCGGGAGAGGTCTTGTTCTCTACTCCGTCGAGGCCCGCCATCAACATCGCGCTGAAGGCCAGGTAGGGGTTGGCGGCCGGATCCGGATAGCGAACCTCAATGCGCTTTGCCTTCGGGCTGCTGCTGTACATCGGGATGCGACAGGATGCCGATCGGTTACGACTCGAGAGCGCCAGCGTTACCGGAGCCTCGTACCCGGGCACCAACCTCTTGTAGGAGTTGGTGGTCGGGTTGGTGAAGGCTGCGAGCGCCCGACTGTGAGCCAGAATCCCGCCCGTGTAGTGCAGACCCAGGTCGCTGAACCCGCCATAGCCGTCGCCGGCGAACAAGGGCTCGCCCTTCTTCCAGATCGACTGGTGGCAGTGCATCCCCGAACCGTTGCCTTCGAAGACGGGCTTGGGCATGAACGTCACACTCACGCCATTGGCCTTTGCAACGTTCTTGACCACGTACTTGTACTTGATCACCTGGTCGGCCATCGAACGCAGCGGGCCGAACTTCATGTCGATCTCGCACTGTCCGGCGGTCGCGACCTCGTGGTGCTGGGCTTCAATGATGATCCCGAGATCCTTCATGACCATGCACATTTCGCTGCGCAGGTCCTGCAGGGTGTCGTTCGGCGGAGTCGGAAAGTAGCCCTGCTGGGCGCGGGGCTTGTAGCCGAGGTTGCCGCCCGGCTCTTCTGCGCCGGAGTTCCAGGACGCTTCGGGCGAGTCGATGCTGTAGAAGCCGTGATCGGCGCCCGTGCTGAAGCGCACGTCGCTGAACACGAAGAACTCGGCCTCGGGGCCGAAGTAGGCCGTGTCGCCGATACCCGACTGTTTGAGGTAGTTCTCGGCCTTTTCCGCGATGTAGCGCGGATCGCGGGAATAACGCTCCCGGGTGATGGGGTCGACGATGTCGCAGAACATCACCAGCGTCTGGTGCTTGAAGAAGGGATCGATGAATGCGGTCGACGGATCCGGGATCATCAGCATGTCGCTCTCGTTGATCGCCTGCCAACCGCGGATCGAGGAACCATCAAAGCCCTGACCGTCTTCGAATACATCCTCGTCGATGAAATCGATTGGGAACGAGCAGTGCTGCCACGTGCCGGGCCAATCGGTGAACCGAAGATCGACCATGACAACGTCGTTCTTCTTGGCGAATGCAAGAACTTCTTTGGCGTTCATCAGTACTTCCTCATTTGAACGGCGATAACAAGTATCGCACGGGGAGTCATCTACGCCGCAAGAGGCGGCGTTTTTTCCTTCTACCTACCTGGCTACCAAGCTAAAAAACAACAGGCTTTCCGAAAATCTCGTCTCGCTTGCAAAAGGCTAGACCGCGTCTTTTCCTCGTTCCCCGGTTCGAATCCTGATGGATTCACCCAGCGGCAGTACGAAGATTTTCCCGTCACCAATTCTTCCTGTGTTCGCGGCCTCTATGATGGCTTCGACTGCCTTGTCCACCATCTCGTCCGTGAGCACGATCTCCAACTTGATCTTCGGCAAAAAATCCACGACGTACTCAGCGCCCCGATAGAGCTCCGTATGTCCCTTCTGCCGGCCAAATCCTTTGACTTCAGTGACCGTCAGACCCTGGACTCCAATCTGCTGGAGCGCCTCCTTGACCTCGTCGAGCTTGAAAGGCTTGATTATGGCTTCCACTTTTTTCATGGTGTTCCTCGGTCACGAATTCTGGTCGTCTGCGCCGAGCCCCGGTCGGAGTGCGTCGCAGCCTGCTCACATTATCACGTCTAACCGAAAGCGGGGCGCCCGCAAAACCGAACCCCGCTCGATCGCAACCGCGACCGCACGGGGTCATCCACGCTCATGCTTTCACACCGCTGAATCTACGTGCGCCCGTGTACTGCAATGGCCGTGCCTTTTTCTCAGGGCTGAACCGGCCAGCACGGCCTCGCCATTCGGGGCCGCGCCACGACCTGCACATCGAACGAGCAATGCATGCCCATTCTTCGTGCACCCTTGTCGAATCCGCGCCCATTTGGGTTCGAATCCAGTCGCACTGCGGGCACCTCTCACATCGAATTGTCGCCAAACCGCACAATTTACCCCCTCCGCTGGCCGTAACGCGGCAATTCGGGCCTTCCGTCAACTCGGGAACGGCTCTTGCATCGTTGGGTTGGCGTGACGGAACTCTTTGGACAGCAAGCGCTTTCAGCGCGAATCATCGATGACGACCACGCCGGCGAATCTCCAGACGGCTCGGTGATGGCACGCAGCCGCTCTTCGATCGATACAAAGGAGTTTCAGCGGTTTCTCGAACACGCCGTTCAACTCGGCAAAGGCAAGCCCCAATCTCTGAAATCGTGGATCGATTTCGCCGAAGCGTGGCAGATCACCCGGGCCCTGAAGCATTGCCGGGGAAATCGCTCAGCCGCTGCGCGCTCCCTCGGGATCGGTCGACGCACGCTCTACTCGAAGATGGACAAGCTCAGCATCACCGCGAGTTGGGACATCTAGCAGCCCGTTGAAGAACCCTGACCGCCGGTTCAGCGTGCGATCTTCCAAAGCCCGTGCTCGTCGGCGAACGCCAGCGTTCTGGGGCAGCGCTCCGCGGGCAACGAATCCCTGACCCGCGCGAGATGGCGCAGATCTTCGACGGTATCGAGATCGAAGCACCCGTCGGTCGTGCAGGTCGCGAGCCCCGAGCCTTCAGCGCGCTCGAGGGTGTCTCGCAGGACGTTTTCCGTGCTCATGGGATGATCGAAGATCTCTCGCGCCGGCCCCCGAAGTCCGATCGCACTGTATCCCCCATCCAGATCTGGCGAGACGGCGAGATCGGCGGTGTCGAGCGCTCGAATGAGCTGCGCGATGTCCCCCGACCCCAATGCGGGGCTGTCGCTCCCGCGCAACACAACCCGAGATGCCCCCATCGCCAGGGCACTCGAGACCTCGTGGGCCAGTCGCGCGCCAAGATCGGACCCCGACTGGGCGACGATGCGAAAGTTTTCTGGTGCGAACTCCGCCAGCGTTTTGATGGAATCTGCTGGGGTCACGGCCAGCACCCCGTCAAGGCCAAGCGCGGCACAGGCACGCGCGCTCTCCGCCAGTACATCTGCCAGCATCTCGCCGTAGAACGCCGCCGCGAGTTCGGGGCTGAGCGCGGGAGTCATGCGTGTCTTTACGCAGCCGGGTTGCGGATCCTTCGCAAACACCACGAGCACGTAGGGGCGGGTCGCGGGATGTTCGGAGCTCAACCGCGGATTCCGGACGAAGTCTCGGGCCCAAGCAGGGCGGTCGCGCGCTTTCGCTCGAGGGCCGACCACGCCGAGAAATTTCGTCGGATTGCTTCGTACTCTTCTTCGGTGTCGACGTCGATCGCGCAGCCTCCGATCTCGGTGATGACGAAGCGAAAGCGGCAATCCAGAAGCTTGCTCACACCCCATTCATTGGTCTTGAGCGTGACGCCATAGCGAATGATGCGCGCGAGTCGTTTCCATCCCTTGCGATCCGCAAAACCGCTCAGATGCATGATCAAATAAAAGAAGAGGATCGCAAAGCCTCCCTCGCGGAACAGCAAGATACTTCCGAGTCCCACCATGCTCCCGAACGCACGCATGTGCCGATAGCGATACATGTCCTGGATGAACTTGCGATTGAGTATTCGGGCCGGCTTTGCGAGATGCAGGTTGCTCTGCCGAACACGACCATCGCGCAGATTGAAGAACGCGATGTCGAGGCCCTCACCTTCGGGCCCCTCCTGACTGTTTTTTCGATAAGCGGCGACCGCCGCCTCGGTCACCAACCCGAGCGCGTAGTCACAGTCGAGTGCCATGCTCTTTTCGATGAAGTGCGAAATCTCCTGAGGAGACGCAAAGGGAAGGTCGCTCGACAGGTAAAGAGTCCGGAAATCGAGATCATCTCCCTCGGGCGTTCGGCCCTCGGGTCCCGCGCCGGGAAGTGCCCGCTTGAAAGTCCCCCAGGCATTCTCGTAGAGATTCGCGTGTTGGGCTGTGATGTGGAGAGGTTTTTGGATCATTTGTCGCAGCTTGGCGTCGGCGAATACGGCTTCGAGTCGGTCGCGATCACCCACGACCCATACTTCGTCGACCTCTGCGACGAATTGGAGGGTCAGTACAACCCGGGCGACCAGCGGCACGCCTTCAATTTCGAGATAAACCTTGCTCTGACCGTAGATCGCCCTCGCGGCACCGCGATCGCCTGCCATCACGATGGCTGGAATTCCCAAACCCGACCCTCTGCTCGTATTACTCTCTGTTTCTGGAAGATCAACCGTAGCGTAAGAGGGCTCGGATCCGCGCCTGCGCGCGCGCTCCCTGTCTCAATTGTTCCCGATGTCGGATATGCGATGCTGGGTGCATGTCGAGTGACCGCGATGAACCCGCGAGCCCAGGCAAATCGATGACTTCGGTCCGATCCAGCGCCACCCCGGACCCGAGCGTTCGGCTGTGGCTCGACGCACTCGCGTACTCGAGCATGCTGGCCGCCAGTGTGGCGGGAGCCCTGACGACAGCGGCGACTCTGGCGTTAGAGCTGCCGCTGCTGCCCTCGGTGATCGTTCTCGCAATCAGCGGCACGCTTGTGGTCTACAACATCGATCGTCTGCGCGACCTCGAATACGACCGGCCGCACGCACCCCGACGTAGCGCGTTCATCGATCGCCATCGCAAGCGACTCGGCCTGTTGATCATTCTTGCAGCCATGGTGAGCGGGATTTGTGCCCTGCAACTCGCGCCCGCCGCCTGGGGATTGTGCGCAGGAGTGCTCGCGCTCGGACTCATGCACCTTCGACTCAAACACATCCGAGGCATCAAGACGCTCTATCTCACCCTCGCCTGGCTCGCCGTTGTGCTGGGCCTGCCCCTGCTGGGTTCGGGTTCAACCGCCGCGGCTCCGTCGCTCTACTGGATCATCTTGATCATGGGATGCGCGATCGCCTCCAATCTATTGGCCTCGGACTTCGCTCGACGAATCCCGGACGAAAGTCGAAGGCGCATCGACGACCGCTCGCGCATCGGTTCCGCGATTGTGATTGCGGGTCTGGGGGTCGGGACGGCGCTGGTCGGCCCCGACGCGTTGCGGAGCCTCGTGTTCATTCCCCTGGCAGAGCTGTTGCTGCTGTGCCGTTTCCGTGAGGGAGAACATTACGCCCTGGTCGTGATCGATGGCGCGCTGTTCGCCGGAGCCTGCGGCGCGATCATGCTTCAGCTGTTCGCCTGAATTGCAAGCCGACTCTCCCGGGCGTTATCCAGGGAAAGCTCGAAACCACCCGATGCTCCGGCAACATGATCCAGCAGAGAATATAGAAAGAGGCTCGCGCCGATCATCTCCATGGACTCCTCGACCCAATCGATCAGTCCGTAGATCGCGTTGTGGGATCCGACCGTGTCCGTCCAAAAGCCGAGCCCGAACTCGACCCCCAGAGCACCGCCCACGTAGATCGAACCCGCCAGCACAAACCGATTGCGCGTGCGGCGCGGAAGCTGGCGTAGAAATCCGAGACACGAGATTCCGATGATTGCAACGATTACGGCGGCGGGAATCACCCAACCAAAGTACAGAATGCCGCCGAACTGGAACCACGCGTTGGCCTTCTCGTGAATCTGCACAAACTCGTCCAGCGAGATGTACAAAAAGGCCAGTGCCAGGAACCACCAGTGCTTCGTGTAGCTTTCCTTGAGCGCGCTGCTCCGCAGTGCGTTCAAGACCAACAGGCAGGCGCACGAAAAAAGCACGATTGACGAGAACCACGTCGGTAGATTGTGCTCCCAGCTCAGGCTGAAGAAGCGTATCCAGGCGCTGCGATCTCTTCGATTGGATAAGAGTTCGGGGTTGTCGTTCGCCTCCGCCCAGAAGCCCGCCGCCATCAGCAGGGCCAGCAGCGCAACTAGTACCCGTCGAACAGTCTGAAGCGAGATCTCGATTCGTACCACCGCACTACACCTCCTTCCGACGCACGGACCAGATGAAACCGTCGTACCAGAAGTGCATGATCGATACTGTGAGGGTTACGGCCCAGAGCCACTCGATATCGGCATCGAAGGCCTCGACCCAATACCCGTAGGCGCCCGTGACACACAGAAGCATCGCGATGGATGCCGGCTTGGCGATGCGCGGGTTTCGCACCCCCGCCAGTCGGCGCAAGGTCGTCTTCTCCGAACTCCAGACGAGACCAAAGTATTGAATGGCATGGAACAAGTTCATGATGAGGAAGGCTTCGCCCCAGCTGTTGAAGCCCCAGGTGTAGATTGAACAGAATCCCGTCGTGGTCAGTAGAAAGACCTTTGCCAGCGAGATCTGATAGCCGCGCTGCCAGAGCCTCCAGTACGAAAACAGGTAGTAGACGAGATACCCGCTGCCCAGGATCAACAACCCCCAGGTGAAATAGTGTTGATGCGTCTCCATCAAGCCGGGAATCTGGGGCAGGAATACGGAGTCGACGTCTTCGAAGTATTCGAACCTGTTGAAGTGAGCCAACATCGTGGCGCCCGCCACGATCGGGCCCGCGTAGAGGAGCTGATTCAGGACCAGATCGAGCCTGCGTCCAACCGAGGGATCGTTGCCCGCACGGGCGTCGTAGATGCGCCCGAAACCGAAGGTCTGCATACCGGAGTGGTAGACATCCCAGAAGGTCGTCAGCACCGCGACCGACACCAGCAACCAACTCGAACACACCATCGCCAGATAGAGCAGCACGGGAGCCAGAACAAAGCGGGCGGGAAATTTGCGAAAGACGTTTTTGTTTGCGTGGCTGCGGAAAAAGACCGCGAAGATGTGCGCGTGGATCACCACTCCGATCATCACGCACGACAACGTTTCGCTCTGTCCCCAGAAATCGATCTCGCCGTCGGCGAAGTTTGTTCCGGAGATCAGTACCCCGACCGCAAGGGAAGCCAAGGGTGGCAACAAGAAGAAGCACCAGTCATAGGCAGGGCCTACGATGTAGCGAATCGCAGGAATCCTGCGGGCTTGTGGTGGCGCGAGCGCGAATTCCGCTACTCCCATCCGACCTGCTACGACTTGCCCTTGGATTTGCCTGCACCTTTGCCCTTGCTACTGCTCTTGCCCTTTGATTTGCCTTTGCCTTTGCCGGAGCTCTTGCCTTTGCCTTCGCCCTTGCCTTTGCCCTTACCAGAGCTCTTGCCTTTGCCCTTACCAGAGCCGTCGTCGCCACCGCCGCCGTCATCACCCCCGCCACCACCACCACCACTGCCCTCGCCCGATGGGGTAGTTCCATCGGATGCGTGTTCAACCTGGGTCGTGGATTTATTCACGTCGTCTGAGATGATCACGATCTCGGAGGCTTGAACCTTGCGATCGGCGGAGGCCACCGGCCCGCCAAGTGCCAAACCGATCGTGAACAATGCCGCGACCAGCGCAACCCAAAGTCGTCTACTCGAATGAGCCTTCATTTGATCTCCTTGCGGTTTCAGCCGCGATTACGACGTTTCACTCGCCCAGTGGCATCGGAACACGACCGCCAAACCTGAGGACTCAGATTTGGAAAAACGTATAAATATTGGCTACTTACGAGAATATCCGCACACCGGTTATGGGAAGGTGTCGAAGGCCCACCATTCGGTCGCCATGGTGTCGTCGCGGATGATCGGGGCGTCACGGGTACGTGCGAGAATCGCTTCCCGCCCCTCCCAGGTCGGCTCGCCCCGCCAACGCTCCCGGTTCAGCATTTGCTCGATTTCGTCGGCGCCTACATCCGAATTCAAGACCGGCAGACCGTCAATGGTCCAGGAGCCGAGACGATCGCCCCAACGTTCGCGGTTGATCTCGATCGGCGAGTCGCTGACGATCAACATGTTTTGATATCGCCACGCGAACGGAAAAATCGACGCTCCGGTCCGTTGAGACGCCGTAGAGGAGGTCGTGTTGTAGTAGACCACGCCCCCTTCTCGCAGACGGGAACGCGTCAGTTCCAGATATTCCTGGGAGAGAAGCAGGGTCGCGTGGGAGCGCCAATAGACGATCGTGTTCTGGATGATGACATCATATTTCTGATCGGTTCGATTGAGAAACCGCCTTCCGTCATCGACCACCATGTCAACCTTCGAATGCTCGAGTGCGCTGACAACTTCGGGGCTGCGACGCACGACCTCGACGTAACCGGGGTTGAGTTCGACCACCGTAATGTTTTTGACGTCTGGGTAGTTCGCCAGCACCTGCAGCCAGGAACCACTCCCCAGTCCAATCATCAAAATGTTCGCCGGGCGTTCGTGAAACGCTGAAACCAGATAAGCGCGCAATACTCGATTGACGTCGCGAGCAGGGTCGGGGTCGGTGTTGAAGACTCCATCGTAGGAGCCATTGCCGTACACCGTGCCCGATGGGCTAACGGAAACTACGCCGCTCTTGTTCTCTACGATTTGCGCAAAGCCTTTGCTTGGCGACAAGTCCCCGCGATAGAGGAGCTTCTCGTAGACGCGATCGTAAAGGTCATGGGAGGAGAGAAAAATCTGAGCTGCGATTAGCGTCAGAGCTGCGACGGTCGTGACTCGACGAAACCCTCGGGCGGGAGCGGCGAGGATCAATGCTCCGGAGACGAAAATCCCGAGGATGGCCAGCAGGACCGACAATTCGCGCAGGGTCAGGATATCGAGCAGAAAGAAACCGGTCGCCAGGCTTCCGGCGGTCGAGCCCACGATGTTGCCAACATACAAATACGAGAGCCGGGCACCCGCCCGGCGATCGGGTGGGATGGCGTAGTGAGCGGTGAGGGGAAGGCTCGTACCAAACAGCGCCGCCACCGCTCCG
>JADFNE010000090.1 GCA_022563535.1 Myxococcales bacterium | reverse complement strand
TACGCTTGAACCCATGTCACAGGGAGACACGGAAGGGCTCTTTCTGCGGCAACAATGACGCAACAACGGGAAATCGCTCCGCTGCCAAGCGAGTCTTTGACGCCAACACGAGAAGCGAGTCAGACCAGAGTGGGGAGCCCGCGAAGGTTCTCCTAAGCTCGCTCCTGAACTCAAAGACGAAGATGTTTCGGGTAAATCGATATCGCTCAACGGAACGTCGGTTGCGCGCCAGGAGTTCGCGCCGCAGAAGGAGTTGACGTGACAGACCGAGACCTCGATGAAGACTTTGCCATCGTAACCGGTGCAGCCCGAGGCATTGGCCTCGCGATCGCGCGCAGACTCCACCGCGCCGGCGCAAAAGTGGCACTGCTCGACCGCGCCGAGAGCGACGTTCAAAAATCGGCCGCTTCCCTCGGCGGTATCGCAATCGAAGTCGACATCCGAGATTCGGCATCGGTCGATGCAGCCATCACCCAGGCTCATGACCGACTCGGTGGACTCTCGATTCTGGTGAACAATGCCGGGATGGGGATACTGAAGCCGCTCCATACCTACTCGGACAAAGAGTGGGACAACATCCTCGCCGTCAATCTCGACGGAACCTTCTACGCCATGCGAAGTGCGATCCCGATCATGTTGGAGGCCAGCGGCGGGGTGGTGGTCAACAATGCCTCGGTCAGCGCTTCGAGTCCGACCCGAGGCGAGCTTCCCTACTCGGCGGCGAAGGCTGGCGTGATTGCCCTCACCCAGGGTGCGGCACAAGAATATGGACCTGCGATCCGCGTCAACGCCGTATCGCCCGGGGTGGTGCGATCCCCGATGACCGAACCCTTGTATCAGAACCCCGAGGTTCTCGAGCCGGTTGAACAAGCGATTCCATTGCAGCGCACTGGAGAAGTCGAGGAGATCGCGGACGTAGTTCACTTTCTCTGTTCTGACGCATCGCGCTTCATGACGGGCCAAAATCTGATCATCGACGGTGGCATGAGCCTCCCCCAGGCGGGCATCGACGACGTCCTGAAGTGGTCGTTGAACATGATCGAGAAGACGCGCAGCAACTAGGAGTCTGCGAAACGGGGGATCGGTATCATGGAAGAAACGTCAACTGAACGTCACGTCATCGCTCACGGCTTTGTTCGGGGCCGAGTGCAGGACGTTTGGTTTCGAGAATCCACACGAAAATGCGCGGTCCAACTCGGGCTTGCAGGATTTGTTCGCAATCTTCCGGACGGCCGGGTTGAAGCACAATTTGTCGGCCCCATCGCGGCCGTGAAGCAGGCTTGCTCCTTCGTCGAACAAGGACCAACGCTGGCAAGGGTTGACGAGGTCGAAGGTTTCGAGATCGAAGATCTGGCGGAAGAGGGCGAAACCACTCCGTCAGAATTTCTCATTCGTTGAGCTGCTGACCAGTCCGTTTCGATACGCGCTTGTCGAACGAGAACACGCGCGGGGCGCGGCTGCGAATAACACAGCAACGACGGGCCGTTCTCAAGCTCAAGTGCACCTCGCGTTGGCGCGATGAACTACAGCGACATGGCACCCGTTTCATCACAGTCGCGACTCGTTGGCTTGAGCTTTCTCGCTGTCTCCATCATGAGTGTTCCCGCCACCTTCTCGTTCATCACCGCAAGCACAAGCGATGCACTGTTGCTGGACCAACATCGGGTACTCGAGCGCATCGAAGCCCTGGATCGGGTCACCCATTATTTCGATGTCACGCGCTTCTGGAGCGCCGACCTCGCTGCAAGTGCCGAGCGAATCAGTGAGGACCTCGCCAGCCCGGTACTCGAGTCACTTGCCAATACGGGATCGAATTCACTGGCCGAATCTTCGTGGACTGATCTCACTCGAGAACTCGACGCGATGGCCCTATACGACCCGGAGAACGCGAAGTTCATTCGCCAGAACGCACTCAAGACAAAGGAGCATCTCCAGCTCGCCGCCCGGGCGTTTTCTGACCACGATCGCAGTACCGCGACCGTCGCCTCTGCCACCGCGCGAAGCGCCATTGCAGACACTCATGAGCGCCTGCGCGATGCCACCAAACGCCGCGGAGAAGAAGCCACGCGATTGACCATGGCCCTGCAGGCGAACGCCAAACTCAGTCGAGACTGGCTTCTCGTTGGCAGCAGCGTCGCGGCAGCGATCGTGATGATGGTGACGGGTTCAGTCGCCCGTAGCGGACACGGGCTCGCAAAATTGAATTCGGCGACATCCCGAAAGAGTCGAAGCGCCGAAAACACGAGCGATCCCACTTCAGAATCGGGTACCCCCGCGGCGGTTTCCTCCGCGGGGGTGGCCCGCACACTTGCTGCCGAGCACGCGTGCAGCGATGCCACGGCCAGTCTGTCCGCCCACCTCGAACGAGCGGCGGAATCGGGACAGAGCTTGTTGAAGGGCCTTTCGAAGAGCGAAGCGGCGTGCAACCTGGCGGTCGAGCACCTCGCTGCGTGTGAGAACCCGGAGCGCGAGCGGAATGCGAGCGTTCGAGAGATCACGGCATCCGCCGGCGAAGTAACGGGTTGCCTGGGTGAAGTCGCGAGCCATACCGACGCGATGGTCGAAACGATTGGGCTTGTCGCCGCCTCGATTCAAGAATTGAAATCCTCGGTTTCCGAAGTGGCTGGACACTCCCAGCACGCCGCATCGGTCTCCAACCGCGCGAGTGAGATTGCCGGACGCACCGACACCACGATCGCGAGCCTTGGACAATCGGCACGAGAGATCGGTACCGTCGTCGAGGCGATCAACGAAATCGCCGAGCAGACCAATCTACTTGCACTCAATGCTTCGATTGAAGCGGCCGCCGCAGGCGACGCGGGCCGGGGGTTCGCGGTTGTCGCAAGTGAAGTCAAGGAGCTTGCACGGCAGACAGCACGGGCAACCGAGGATATCTCTGTCAACGTCGGCAACATACGCGACACCACCGGGGACGCGATTGCGGCGATTCACGAAATTGTAGCGATCATCGACGAGATCAACGGCATCTCCAAGACGATCGCGAGCGCTGTCGATAGCCAACTCGAGTCGAGTACCGAGATCTCCGCCTCGACGCTTGAAGCAGCAAAATCAGCCCAGCGTATCAGCGAGAGTATCTCCATCGCGTCCGAAGGTTTGGGAAAGCTGTCGCTCGAGGCCGAGACCTTGCAGAACGAGACCATCAAGTCGGCGGGGGGAAGCAAGGGAAACCACGCCAACGACGCGGTGCTTCAGGAGCTGAACCGGCTCAAGGACGAACTCAGCTCAGCGCGTGAAAGCGCTGAACAGCGGGTGCGGGAATCGAAAGAGTTCGCGAGCGAGGGCGATGCGTTGATGCGACTCAACCGGGATCTTCGGGGTTGTGTGGAAGCGCTTCGGGACGCTTAGCAAAGCCGATCGTCCCACATCCAACCGGCTCGCGGGCCCCGTGTACGACGACCGAGCGCCCCAGCAGGGATTGCTCGCCGGCGCCCAGGGTGTGACCACGATGGGTGAAGACAATATCCGCCCAACCGTTTTCATCGGCGGGAAACTCGATCAAGTCCTCGGAACTTCCAAAGGGCTCCCCGGTGTTTGCAGCCTTGTCCACGCTGCAGTCACCGTACTCGTGAATCCGCAGTCGATAGCGCTGCTGGGGCACCAGACCACCGAGCTCCAGTTCAATGACGAGCGCATCACCGGCAGATCGAAAGTGGATCTTGCCCACAACCGGACGATCACTGGCGGGATGCAGCACGGCAACAGCCGCGACCGGCGCGAGGGAGTGCGTCCATTCGGATTCGTCGAAGCCGAGGGATGGCAAGAACATGAGCCCGGCCAGGGTACCGACGACAGTTCTTCTGTTTTGAATTCTCACGAAACCCTCCGGACGTGGGCCAAGTCTCGACCCAGATCGCGCTTGCTTCGACTCTTTCGTCCGATATGCCGCGCGACTGAAATGGGAGTCGATTTCCGGAGGTGAAGGGAAGCTCAGGTTGGGGGCCACCCTATCGGATACGAGTTATGCGCTCGTATTCCTCAGGTGTGCCCGGATTGCCTTACGGTATGCCTCGGCCTCAGTCATGTCTGGGTTGGTGCGGCGAGCCGATGCTAGCCGCTCACCCAATTCGTCGCCGTCGCCGTTGCAGACGCGCAGGAGGTAGTCGTGATCCTCCTGGGGCGCCCTGCCCTTGCGCGAAAGGTTCAGGCCGAACCGATCGGCGAACTTCTTGCCTGTAGGCGTGGTGGCAAAGATGGCGACGATCGCGGCCAACACCACAAGAACCGTCAAGGTCTGCATGTCTGCCTCGGCGCGGGTGTTTATTGAGTCAATTTCTGCGGATCTTTTGCGACATACCCCGCTTCTGCCAGCGCTTCGACGACGGCTTCAAGCGTCTGCTCTTCGTCGTCGAACGACAGCGTCAACGTATGGGCGTCCATGTCCGTCGTCACGTTGGTTACGCTTGCGAGTTTTGCAACGGCCGCACGGGCCGTTTTAGCGGTGCCCCCTCAGACCACACCCGGGGTCGACAGCTTGTACGAAACCATCGACGCGAAAGCAGCGGTCGAGATCAGGGTACTTGTGAACAAAGTGACAAGCACCAGCGCGAGCACTCTTGTGAGCCTTGCGCCCACTGTCTTGATCGTCATGATGAACTCTCCTCTCCCCTTTTAATTTGATCGTCATTCGATCGTTTTTCGATAGATGGGTGATCAGTGTTGATCTGTACCGAACAAAAGTTTTTCGTAGGTGTCGGCCAGCTTTGCAATGAATGCCAACGCGGAGTCGACCTCGCCGGCCTCCGACTCCTCGAGCGATAGTGTATCGGTCATGCACAGCTCGGTGTCCTTCAGCGCCAGGGCGCCGTGGGCCAGGTTCATATTGGCCCGCAGAGCTTGTTCCATTTGCATCTGACTCAGGCTCCCCGCATCGCCGATCATGCTGATCAGGCGCACCATCTCACGCCCTTCCAACTCGAAGAGCTCGAATTGGATGACCTGATGCCGACCGTCTGCATGCTTGACGTTTACACCGTTGGGGAGGAACTCCCAACCGCGCTCGGCACAGACACCTCGCAGGATTTCGGCAAACGATCTGCGGCTGGCCATGTCGATTTTCTCTCCGGAACCCGAAACGCTCGAACGTTCCCAGGCTCTAGCTTCAAGGTGGCGAGAGATTAGGCCCCGCTTCGAAACTAATCCAGCGTCACAATCGCTGGACCGAGCACCCGAACCAGCTGCTAGCCTGGGCAATATGTCCATGCCAGTACAGCCAAAACAGAATGACGACCGGCCGGTTCTGGTTACTGGTGCCAATGGACAATTGGCCCTGCAGCTCTTTGGGAGCATGGCGAAACGCAACATCCCGGGACGCGCGGTGGTGAGAAGCGTTCGCGCGGCCGAGAAGGTCGCTACCTTGCCCGAGGGCGAACGACCCGAGATTCTGATTCTCGACTATAAAGACACCGCCGCGCTCACCAAGGCGGCCAGCGGCTGTCGCGCCATCGTTCACCTGGTTGGGATCCTGAAAGAAGGCAGCGGAAATCGTTACGCAGACGCTCACGAAAATACTTGCACCGCCGTCGCCGAGGCGGCGGCGACCCAGGGACTGGCACGCGTTGTCTACCTGAGCATCTTTGGTTCGCGGCCAGATTCCCCAAACGCTTGTCTCGCATCGAAGGGACGAGCAGAGCAGATTCTCCTGTGCGGCAGGTCGCCCGCCACAGTGATTCGGGTTCCGATGGTGATCGGGCCGGACGACCCGGCATCGCGCGCCCTACGCGCACAGGCGACCAAGAACTGGCAGCCCCTGATCGCGGGAGGCGCAACGATTCAACAGCCCTTGGACGTTCGCGATTTGCTTCGGGCGATCGCAGGGGCAATCGAAGACGATTCCCAGGCGTCTCACAGTCTCGACCTCGGAGGTCCAGAAGCGCTGCGCCACCGCGACCTGGTCTCCAGGGTGGCGGCATTGCACGACAATCAAATTCGAGTGCTGCCCATTCCGCTGGTCGTGATGCGGGTCTTCGCGGCATTGATGGAGCGCACCCAAAAGCATCCTCCGATCACAAGCGCAATGCTCGGCGTGCTTCAACACGACGATCGCATCGACAACCGACGCGCCCTGCAAGTGCTGAACACCGAACTCACCCCGCTCGACGACACGCTGGCGCGCTACATTGGCCCGTAGACCTATCCACCTACATCTATACCTACACCTACACCTACACAAACACCTATGACTGAATCCAATTCCCAGGTTACCCAAGACGATGCCGCAGCCGACCCGACGCAGGGGGCAGGGATCCGGTCCATGCCGATCTGGCAGAAGGCCATCCCCTGGCTCATCACGCTCGCCTGCTTTGCCTACCTCTACAGCAAACTCGCGGGTGCGGCGGGTCGCGAAGGTGAGACGGTCATCACCTACCTGGTCGGTATTTTCGCCAGCGTGTCTTGGGGTCGCTGGCTCGCACTGATGATTCCTTATTCGTTCTTCTTCTTTCTCATCGATTCCCTGGTGCTCTGGCGAGTGGTCAACTGGTACAACGCCGATGTTCGCTACTTGGACATTCTGCCGATCCGCGGCAGTAGCTACATCCTTTCGATCCTGAACGAACAAGTGGGCAAGGGCGCAATCGCGTTGTACCTCAACCGCCGCAACGGGGTCCCGGGCTGGGAAGTCGGTTCGAGCATGCTGTTCATCATGTTCTGCGAGTTCTTCTATTTACTCGGTTGGGCGTGCGTGGGTTATGCGCTGTTGGGCGACAAGCTTCCCAAGGCGTTCTCATCGCTTCCGATGATCGGCCTGGTTGCGCTGTCCTTCTTCATCGTAGTCCGGCTGTTCTTCACAGGAACATTGCTGCCCAACTCGACACTCAAAGATCGACCCATCTTTCACGCGTTTCGGAAGGCCAGGACCTGGCATTTCGGGATGATCATTTTGCTGCGATCACCCGCACTGCTCAGCGCGGTCTGGGTCTACTCGACCGCATTGGGATATTTCGGAGTGGAGGTCACGAACCTCGAGATGTTGGGCTATCTGCCGATCATTTTCTTTGGCGCCGCAACGCCAGGCCCCATGAGGACCGTGGCCATCACCCTGTGGGTGGTGCTATTTCCGGGGTTCGAAGGCCAGATGGCTGCGTTTGGTTTCGTGCAGCACAACTTCTTCATCTTCTTCAACGCAGCCATCGGGTTGATCTATCTAAACCGCGCAAATCGAGAACTCTTCGGTTCCTAGGCTTGCGAGTTTTGCGAGTCTAAAGAACGACTCCAGCAACCAGGGCGAGCGCGGACTCGTACTCTCCTCCAAACCCGACCCGGCTGACGTCCTCGTAGCGAAACTCGGTGGGTTCATCCGCCCAATCGGCATCGGGGTCGATCTCTCGCAATTGAAAGGTCGTGGCGTCAAAGCCGGTGAGTTTACCGATCTCACAAATGTCGGGTTCCTGCAGTTCCCTGTGGATCACAACCAGGGGAGCGATCTTGGTGAGAGATTCGAGCACGCTTTGCATCGAAGAGAGATCGATCGGAGGTTGATCGGGGGCGAGATCGCCACGCATTCGCAAAGCTGTTTCGTAGAATGTTGCGTGGGGAGTGGGCACGTCGAGTTCCGTGATCTGGTTTCGGTAGAAGATCTCGATCCCGTTGAAGCGAATTCGATCGTCCAGAATTGCGAGACACATAAGCGACTCGCTGCATCCAAGAACATAGCCGTCGAACTCGGGGCAGGTTTCGTCAAATTCGCCTCGGGCGATCCGCACCAAAGTGTTTTCTTTAAACGCTTCGTCGAGTTTCGAATTGAAATCCATGCGGACTACCTCTCGTGAGTTCAAAATCCTACCACACGGCCCATTCAGCGCATGGGACCGCGCGATCCCATTCCGTCGCGCTGGCGGCCGGTCAGCACGTTGCGAAAGCGCTGAGCATCGTCGTCATCCGGGCGAAGCGTGAGATAGTAATCGATTTGTCGGAGTGCCTCGCTGCGCCGTCCCTGGGCGAAATAGGCACGCGCCAACTCCGCCTCGAACTCGGGACGGGTCTGCGGCGAGATCAGCGAACGCGCCCGGAGCAGCAATCGCTCTGCGGTCGGAGCGAAACGCGGCTGCGAGGTGAGGAGCAGTTGCGCAAGACGGTAGTGACAGTCAATGTGATCCGCCGCAAGTTCGATGCAGCGGCTCAGGGCTCGATAAGCAGCAGCGGAGGCTTCGGGAACCCCGAGATTGTGTCCGTGGCGGAATAGATTTCCCGCCCGTGCAAACAGTTCCGGATTCCCGAGATCCACGTTCAACAAAACAGCCGACTTTTCGACCGCGGCCGCCCACCGGGTGTGTACGACCAAACGCTCACGAGCGGACCGAAAGCGCGCAGGATAGCGCCCAAGTAACTGATCGAGATCGAGAATCTCGGCGTCGAGCTGCAACAACTCGCGCGTCAGGTCGACATCATTGGGATCGATTCCGGGAACGCTCTTTGACAGCCCTCCTGCCGGGGTTTGACATCCTGCCGCAAAGACAACCACTGTCGCGGACACTAAGAGGGGGAAGATCTTCGCGTTGGGCAGCCGACCAGCTGTTCTCTTCACGCCCGCGCTTCCCGCCATTCTCATTGCATACGCTCCCGCGATCGATCTCAACAAACGACACTAGCCTGTTCTCATATGCAATCGTCCGCAAGTCGGGTCAAGCTCGTCGTTTCATTGAACGATAACGCAGTCGATGTCAAACGATGCCGTCAGCGGTTTGATTGCGCGCTTTGAGCGAGCCCGGTCTGAGCGAAATGCCAGCGACGCACTCGCCGCGCTGCACGACCTCCAGAAACTCCAACCCGAGGAACCCACCTGGCCCAAACGTATCGCCGAAATTCACGCGGCGGCGAAGCATCCCGAGGCAGAACTCAAATCTCTGCTGCGCGCGCTCGAGTTGCAGATCGATCGAGAGCAGACGGTTCGCGCCATCGCGACGGCAAAGCGGATCCTGAGCATCGAGCCGAACCACAGCGAAACGGAAGACCGTCTTCACCTTCTCTATACGATCCCCGCAACGTCGAGCAACGCGGCAGGCGCAGCCGGCAGCTCCGGAGCGGGTCCCGAGATTCTCGTGCCGAAAGCGAGCGCCAATTCCGCGCCCCTGGACGAGATCGTACTCACCGAAGTCGTGGCCAATACCCGCCGAGTGGTGCTCGCCGACCCGGACCAGACGGGCGCCGCCGAAATTCCACTGGATCCGAATGAAGCCACGCAAGAACTCGAACTCTTCCTCGATACGCTTGCGCCAAATGCAGAACTTGATGTCGACACCAGTTGTCTCGCGAAGCCAGGTCGACACAGCAACGACGAACAGGCCCTGCGCGCAAAGCTATTTACCACATTCTCCGGGGAGGAGATCGACCAACTGATGGCCCAATCTGAAATTGTCGAGATCCCCGCCGGTGTCGAATGCTTCCACCAGGGCGATCGCGCCGACCGCATGTACGTCATTCTCGAAGGGTCGATGTCGGCGGTCGTAGAGGACTCCGAGAGCGAGCACGGGGAAGTCGGCATGGGCGTTTTGGAGGCGGGAGATTTCTTCGGCGAAATCGGCCTGGTGACTCGACAACCCCGCAACGCATCCATCCGCGCACTGGCCCCCACGCGCCTGCTCGCGATCGACCAGTCAGCGGTCCGCAACTTGCTGCGCGCTCATCGCGAAGTCTTCGGGCTGGTGCTCCGGACCCTGCGCTTTCGCTTGGTGGATCGATTGGTGCGCACGAGTCCGATCTTCTCGTGTTTTGCACGGGCGACTCGAAGTGAAGTCGCCAAGCAATTTCGCCTGCTCGAAGTCAGAGATGGCACTACGATCATTCGCGAGGGCATACCCGATCAGGGAGTGTTCGTCGTGCTCGCCGGCCACGTCGAAATCTCCCAATCCAGTCAAGATGGAGAAAAGGTGCTCGCGAGCTTGAGCCATGGCGACGTCTTTGGTGAACAGTCCGTGCTCTTGAATCAACCCGCAGTGGCAACAGCCACGGCCCGAGGAAAATGTTGGTTGTTCGCGCTGAGTGAGTCCCGCTTTGCGAAGATCATGGCTAGCAACCCGCGGTTGCGGGAGATGCTCCTCTCCATCGGAGAACATCGCACCCGAGAGAACCGCAGAGCGTATCTGGATCAGCAGAATCCCGAGCATCGATAGTGGCGCTGCTTGCCCTCGTGCTGGCGATCCTATTGTTTCCTGTTGCGGCGGTTTCCAAGGCCGACCGCGAAGGCATTGGAGCGTCGAACTTCCGAGTCAGGGCCAGTGCCTCCGCTTTGCTGGCCAGTTTCGATGGCAAACTACAAACTCCCTTGGGAGGAGCAAAGGGCACGACGTCTCCGAATCGACCGACGACATCCGAAGTTGGACTCGAAGGCCTCGACTTCCGCTATCGACTGCGGTCCAGCGCGGCAACCGGCTCCGTTGATCGCGCTTACGTAATCTACTCCGGGTATCTCGGCTTCCAATTGCAGGGACCCATTCGCGACCGCTTGCGAGGAGAAATTTATTTTTTCGCAAATGCGGGCATCAACAACGTCACTTCCATCGATTCAGACATGAGGCTCGTCTATCTCCTCGCTGACAACGACTACTTTGCGGCGTCGCTGCTGGTGGGACTGCGTGGAATTTGGCTGCGGTACAAGGACGACCAGAAAGAAGCGCAAAACGAGATTGATGTCCGGACTGGAGCCTATTCGACCAGGCCCTGGGCGGGGGCTCATCTCGGGCTGCGCCTTTCCTACTGATGGCGTTCTCGAAAACTAGACACGCTTCTGGAAAAACCGCCAGCTCGGGAGAGCAGCGCGCCCGCAAGTGCGCCGAGGCTGTTGCTCGCCACATCGATCAACGACGAATCCCGTCCCGGGATCAGGGATTGCAACGACTCAACCGAAAGACTCAGGCCGAACCCAATGGCCAGCGCAATTCCGATGCTGCGAGTTTGCTTCTTCCACGCAAGAATGAAACCCAGAGGCATGAACAACAAGATGTTCGACGCGATATCGGATCGCATCCACCGGCGGTCGCGTAGGTCAGAAGTGTTGTTCGAGAGAAAATTGGAGCGCGTGGGTCGCGTCATACGCGGTGGGAAAAACAGATCGGGTCCATGGGCTACGGCGCTGCGCGTAATCGCGCCTCGACCTTCTTCGAAACGATAGAGCGCGAGCATGGACGGATCGTCCTGTAGGGAAACATTGGCCGCTCGGGCTGGGTCCAGCGCGTGTGCGAGCAGTTCGCTTGGGCCCAAGACGCGTTCGTAGACCGCCACGCCGTAGAGACTGCCCAACCACAACCGCCAACCGGTACTCGAATTGCCGAGCAACAGACGCCCACCAAAATCTTCACCGGATCGAGCGACCGTCTTGGGCAAGCTGAGCGAAGTCACGCTCCCATTGACGTGCAAGCGCGCACCGGTCGGATCCACCGTCACCGCCAGGTGCTGCACCGCATCGAATTCCGCCAGCCCCAGCTCATCCAGGTTGATGTACTTGTCTTTGCGCGGATCGCCCTTCGGGTTGTCTTCCCGTCCCCGCAATATGAATCCTCGAGGAAATTGGCCGATGACCAGTGGGCGAAAATACTGTTCGTCGAAGAAAGAGATGATCTCCTGGTTCCCGGACATTGAACGAATGGCCGGGGCCAGCCAGATTTCCAGCGTGAGTTCGCCGGTGCGGGAAACGATTGATCCCTCACTCAGCGCCTGAGCGATATCGGCGAATCGCAGTCCCGGGCCCGGGTCGCTCCAACGCACGCTGTTGTACCAGGGCAATTTTCCGGGCAGCAGCACACCGACCAATATCGCGGTGACCACCACGATCAAGCATCGCCCTCGGTTGCGCTCCAACCAATTCTGGCCCCTGTGCTTCGTTGACAAAATCACTCCCCCACACTACGGGAATCTCGTGGACCGCGACCTCACTGAAACGAGTCCGCCGCAACCCTAACCCAGGCCGCGGCTGCGAGTCAGCGGGCATCCGCTAGTTTGTACACGCATTACCCAATGGAAGTATTGGAGGGCGCAATGGGACTTCTCATCGACGGCATATGGC
>JADFNE010000089.1 GCA_022563535.1 Myxococcales bacterium | reverse complement strand
GCGCTGACGGTGCCGGTATCCCAGGGGAACCCCCACACGGTTACCGTTACGAAGGTGAACGGATATGCGGTACCTCCGAGGTAGGCCATGGCGGTTCCACCGACGGGGCCCCCGATGGGCGTTAGCGGAATGGGCGTGCGGTACGGGGGGATGTTCGTGAACACACCGAACCAGTTGTAGCTACCCAGCAGGTTCATGACGCCGCCGAACCGAGCGGGTCCACCCGAGAAGTTCACGCCAAACTGGTTGGCCGGGATGGAAGGCAGGGGCTTGAAAGAGGGCACGCCAGGTGCTCCCCCATCGAAAAAGTTTCCACCAGCGTTTGCACCCGAGAAATTCGTGCTCCGAAAATCCAAGGATGCGGGCGCGGGGGAAGTTTCGACCAGGGACGTCATCAGGGTGATTTGCCCGGCCGGCAGCGTAAACCCTGCGGGTCCTTGGCCGGAAAGGCTCGCTAAGTTGCCCGACGGCGAGTTGCCCATGACCGGAGGGTTCATAATAGAAGTACCGTAGGGAACCTGACGCTCCCATAAGCGGAGTTGAATTTCACTGGTGTAGAGTGCCGGGCCCGACCGTGCGATGCAGGGTGCAACCACGCATATTGCGATGCCAGCAAGAAAACAGAAAGTCCTTGAGCGAATACCTGTGGCCATTACCACTCCTCTTCTGTTGAGTTGTCCTCTGTACCTATACACACTCCTCTTTCGTCTATTGTAGCAATGCGACACGGCTCGGGGTAGTTCTCACCCCTCAAACAGCGTCCCCGAAGCCCGAATCTCCGCACCCTCGACGGCGACCAGGGCCTGGCCCGGGGGAAATATGATCGCTCGCTCCAGAGCCGATTCGCCCTCAGGCCGGTGGGGCGGGCGGGGGCGTGAAAGAGTTGATTGTGTTCCTGGAAAACGAAGCTTCGCTAGTCGATGGACTTGCGAAGCAAATCACGCCCGCCCTTTCTTACCTGGGGTGCGTATTCCTGCTGAAGCTCGAGTGGGAGAGTGTTGACGAGTTGCCTGGCAAGAGCCTCGAGCGCAACCAGGTCTTCCGCCAGGAACGGCTCGGAGGGCCCACCCGCTGGATACCGAAGAGAGTAGAACCTATTCACTTTCTCGAGGACGGCGACGCCCTCACTTGAGAATGTGATTTCGCAGTCGGCAGCCTCTAGAAGGTTGCGAAGTTTGTTTAAGTCGTGACAATTCGGGAACTTATTTGTGCGATAGAGAAGCAATGCCTTCAAAAGGAGTTCAATACCGAGATGGCCAAGGTACGCGGCGGAGTCGTAGCCAACATGTCCACAGCGAAAGAGGCAGCCCGCGGATTCCAGATGCCCATATGCGAAGTGGATAAGATCGCTCTCGGAGTAGCCGGCCTCTCGGGTGTACAAATTGAGGACCTGATTTTTCGGTCTATTCACTCCGGTCAGAAGCATTTCGATTCTCTGTGAGCCGACGGCCGGAGCGTGATTCAAGCTAGAGCATACAGTACACGAACCGACCTCGCGGTAGAATGCCTTGAGAGACCTCAATGAATAGTGTCTTGCAAGATTCATAGGAGAGTGTAGGATGGCGGCTAAATCGAAAAAGGGCGGCGCTCGCAAGGGGGCGGGCAGAAAACCGGGGCCTCCCGAGGCGAGGAGGAGCCAGTCCATCAGCGTCAGATTCTCGGTGCGCGAGTTACGGCACTTCGAAGCCGCCGCCGGTGATGTGCCTGTCTCAACCTTCCTTCGGACTCTGGCGCTCCGGTTTCTGGCCCGTCGCAAGAAGTGACGTCCTTCCCAACCATCAAAGGGGAAGACCATGGAACCGATTGAATCGATCGCCCTCGAGGCCAGCGCGAACCCGACACCCGCCAACGGCCCCTCGAACTATCAGGTGCCGGAGCACGAGAAGGGGGCGGAGGTATCGGTGTGATCTTCGCCCAGGTGCTAGAGCGTTCGCGCGGGCCGGGGGGGTAGAAAAGAGACCAACATGAGTCGCACGACGCCGAGCACTCGGACTATCCCCCTCGAATTGCGCAGTGTTAGGTTCAGAGTATTGGTGCATCCTCCGATGAATTGACTCGACTCCGCGCTGCCTCCAGCCGTATAACCCCTACCCCGGGGGGATATCGCGACGAGTCATTCGTTGTATATTTTGGTTCGCTAAGGCCGGAGAGGATTTCGCTGATGACAGAAATGCCAATGCTGAATCTTCCAAGTGTAGAGCGAGTGCAGTTCGAAAGAAACTTTATACGGACCGCGGCCTGCGAACTCCGGTTCCCGGCTTTGCTGAAGCTCGATTCCGATCCACCGATAAAGATTCAGCAAGCTCTTCGGAAGGAGTATCCAATCTACGAGATCGGGGCTTCGCTTGATATTGGTCCCGCTGGAGTTGACCGATCGAAGATACACCGATTCGTTTCCAAAAGGAAAGATTGGATTGTTGGCCTCAGCTCACATTCGATCGTGCTCGTGACAACCAACTACCAGAATTTCGAGAAATTCCGGGAGCGACTCCAGTTCCTAATCGACCGCGCGGTGCCGGAACTTGACACCGACTTCTTTACCCGCGTGGGGCTACGCTATGTCAATCAAATTCCGATACCGGAAAGTACGGATTGGAGCGAGCTCGGTGAATTGATCAACCGGGATCTAATCGCCCCGTTGATCGATGGTGTCTACGGTTTGATAGGACCATCTGAAAACACCGTTAGAGGTCGGACTGAAGTGGGTGGATATTCCTTTCGTCATGGGATGAAGCCAAATCCTGACAAATCGACGTGCTACGAACTAGACTTTGACTGGTACACGGAGAATGTTTCAGTTGACGATACGATCGAACTGGTGAGCATCTTCAACGAGAAGAACTTTCAGTTCTTTCATTGGTGCTTGGGTCATGAAGCTATCGAGTCGCTAGGTAAACCCAGTCCAAAGAACGAGGAGCGCTAAAGATGGCGGCACCGGAAACTACACTGCTTGCTGGGGAAGAGCCTACGAACCAGCCGACACGGTTAGACCTGTACCCCGATCACCATCGGACTGCGGCAAGTGAAGGGACGCAAGGCCAGATGACGTGGCCTCAATTGGTTCCGCCGCCCAACGAAACGCCCATTCACGGTTTGCTTAGCCCGTCTGTGATAGCAGGCACATCCACACTTGAAATGGGCATTGATGATGACGAGTACTTGGTTAGCAACTCACGGGAAGCGCGTACGTCTCGAGACCGAGTCCAGCTTCTCGCCAGAAAACACGTCGCCAACTCGTTCTCCTTAAACGAGTTGTCCACAGAGGAAGATGCTCGTCTGTTAATTCTGACTGAGAGAATTCGTAAGCTCGTGCCAAGTGCAACCGGCCTAGAAGTCGATGCAATGGAGAAGTTTGCGGAGGATATCGAGACATCAAAAAGGCAAATTGAGGAACGAGATCGAAAATATCGTAGCGCGGCGACTGATTGAACCCGTTCAAGTATCCGAAGACGCGACATCGACGCTCCCAGTCCCCGCCAATGTACAAAACCAATCGGAGCTTCAAGCCGTACCTTCGAAATGAGTTCGGCCGTCAGTGCGTCTATTGCCGCAAGCCGGACGGCTTCGACCCCAGTGGCTTCGGCGTAGATCACTACAAGCCCAAAGAGCACTTCCGGTTGCTTGAATTTGACTATTCAAACCTCTTCTATTGCTGCAACCGATGCAATAGTTTTAAGAGTGACTATTGGGATGATCAAATTCGAATCCCCAACCCGTGTGACGACATAATGTTCGAGCATCTCGGGTACAAAGGCGAGGTGGTAGAGGTCCGTCGGAACAGCAAGCGCGGAGAACGCGCCGTTGAAATCCTGGATTTGAACGGACCCGAAGCAACTGAAGTTAGAGGCTCGATGCATGCATTGGTTGCCGCCGCCGAGGTTCAACTAAAAGAGCTTGGCTGGCAGCGTTCCGAGGCACTTTCGGAATCCTGGGATATTGTCGACATCGACTCCATCGATGAACAAGTGTACAAATTGGAGACGAGCTTGGAACTTCTCTGTGCGACTGTCGGGTAGCTTTGTCAGTAGGTTGCAGGTCAGTTCTGCGTGCATCCTGTGACATTCAAATCGCTTCACATCTCAAACAGCGTCCCCGAGGTCCGAATCTCCCCAGCCCCGACGTCGACCAGGGCGTTCGAGCGGCGGGCCCTCACGGTGACGCCGAGGGTGCGTCGGTGGGCCAGGGCGTTGGTGCCACTGTAGCAACCACTGTAGCAACGCGGATCGAATAGGGGTGTCCAGTGGCGGTCAATGCTGGATCGTAACCTATTGATTTCGCACGATATCGGTCAATGCTGAACACCCCTCGACCAGCCTCCGAAGCTGGGGGTCAGAGGTGCTAAAGGCGGGGCGAAAACATGCTGGTTCGAGCCGTCCGCCACGTCAGGTCGGCGCCCAAGCGCGAGGTCTGGGGGAGACTCCACGCCTTCGAGATATTGTGATGGTGAAGAAGGGGCTCTCCCCGGAGGAATCTGAGGCCGCGATAGTGCGGATTTCTAGCGCCGCGAGAACGTGACTAAAGCGTGACCAAACTCGCTAGATTCACCTCTATTCCACCATCTAGGCGAAAAATAGAGCAATTTCGCGGAAAGATTCACGTTGCCAACGTGAGGGTCGCCAGTTCGAATCTGGTCTCGTGCTCCAAGAAACAAGAGCCTCATCGCATAGTTACGCGGTGGGGCTCTTTTCGTTTGTTGGCTTTGACACCAATATTGACACCAATTCTTGCTTGTCCCGTGGGGCAGTGGGCGGGGCCGGGTAGACAATGCAAATATCTTGGTCTGAAAATATCGATCGATCGCAGCTGCGAATCGAGTTCGATCGCGCTTGGGGTGCCTGTGCGTCCTCAATATCGGTGCGACGCGGAATTAATGGTCTTTTCCCTTCTCGATCTCGCCCACTCAACCACTCATGGTACGGCAACATCAGGCCCCGCATCGGCCAAATCGCATAGGAATCTGGGCCAATTGGCGGTCCGCTACTTGGCGGTGTGATGTGAAACCCCTCTTGAATCACCTATGCCCCCTGAGGGAGCAGATCGGCGTGAATCACGAGCGCCTTCACCCCCGCATCGATCAAGATGTGTCTGGCTTCATCTGCGAGAAAATGCCAATTGATGGGAACAGCATGGGCTCCCAAACGGCCCACCGCGAAGCTGGCTTCGAGAAAGGGAAAGTCGTTGCGCAGCATGATCGCTACGGAATCGCCGGGCCCTACGCCCATGGCGTCGAATCCGCCCGCGACGCGATTGGCCCGAGCAAACATCTCTTCGCGTGTGCGCTGGCGCGCACCACTGATGATCAATCCCCGAGTCACAGTTTCGCTTTTCTCCAGCATCCGGGTGGGTATACGGGGCCAGGCCTTACCGAATTGCGCCGCGTGGTGGGCAAACGTCGCACCGATAAGGCCCGGTCGAACACCTCGAGACCGAGCACCCACTCAACAGGAACAAGAACAACAAGAACAACGACTACTCAAAAATCAGCACACCCTGATCCAACACCACGGCGCCATCTTGATTCTTGGTCTGGAAGAGGCATTGATTGCCATCAATCCACATCGCGATGTTGAGATCATCACCGGGCATCACAGGGGTTGAGAATCGACCTTCCATGGACTTGAAGCGCGCCGGATCCGATCCACAGATCGAGTGAAGTAGAGCGCGACCCGTAAATCCGTAGGTGCACAGACCGTGGAGAATTGGACGATCGAAGCCGCCCATCTTTGCGAATGAAGGATCCGAGTGGAGGGGATTGCGATCTCCAGACAGACGATAGATCAGCGGCTGGTCGATGCGCGTTTCGTAGCGCAGCTCGTGGTCGGGCTTTCGATCCGGAATTTCAAAGGTCGACTTTGGACCGCGCTCGCCCCCCCATCCGCCTTCGCCGCGAATGAAGGCCGTCATCGTCGTCCTGATCAGAACTTCGCCAGATGCCTTGTCGGTGGATTCGCACACCAGGTCCACCGAAGCGGCTTTGCCTTTGTCCCAGATCGCCCCAATCTCACCCACTGTCGAGACGGTTCCCGATACGGGGATTTCGCTCAGAAGTTCGATCTTCTGTGCGCCGTGGAGCAACATTGCGGGATTGAAGGAGCCGAGCTTGTCGAAGGGCAGTCCCCCCATGCCGATGATGACGGCCATGGTGGGCAATACGCGCTGGGGCGTGTCTTTGGTGTTCTCTGTTGTAAATACGAGTTCGTCCACACCGGCTCCGACGCCGAGGGCATAGAGAAGCGCTTCGTTCGAGTCCCACGAACGCTCCGTCGGGGATCCTTTCATGCCGAGTGAATCGGGATTGATTGCCATTTTTGTTTTGTCCTGGGGGTTTGGGATGGTTGAAGAAGTACTGCGATTCGAAGCCTACTGCACGATGCGATAGAGCACCGTGCCTCGGGCCGTGACTTTTCCGTCCGCCACACTCGCAACCTCGACATCAGACCAATAAATTTCGTCGTCGTTCTGGACACAGCGACCGTAGGCGATCAAATCGCCCTTCGGAGCCGGGTCGAGGATTTGCATCTGCATCGAGGCGGTCGAAGCCTTGAACCTGCCGGGTCCCGACTCTGCCCAGGACGCCATCGCGCCGGTGGTGTCCAAGAGCGCGAGCACCGCGCCTTCGTGCATTCCCCCGCCGACGTCGCAATTGTTTTCATGCAGCGGCATCGTCAGGCGAGAAGTGCCTCCAGTCATGTGCTCGACCAGGATCAGGCGGTTTCCAATGAAGGGCACCGATTGGATGTGCGGCCCCATTACACCCGGGTCCGACTCGCCGTGATCACCTGCCGAAACAGGGTAGCCGGGTTCGGGTTTCGAAAAGCGCCCGCGCACGGTCGTGGTAATGCTCGCAATCGGCTTGCCTTCTTGGGTCTTCACGTCGATCGCCACAAAGCAGAGTTCGCGACCCCGACGAAGCAAGCGCGCCTCGGCGGTCACGTCCTCTCCAATTGCGGCGGCCAGGTAGCTGACCTGCATTTGTGCTGTATGCAATGGACCCGCTTCGTTTCCCAGTGCCGCCCGTGCGATGGCGTGGCCGGCGATCGCCCCCACCGAAGCCATGCAACCTCCGTGCAGCGCTTTGCCGGGATTCGAGTTCTCGTCCTGATAGGGGAGCAGCAAGCGGGCGCTCGAATCGTCGATGTGATCCAGCTTGAGCCCCAGAAATTTGCTGTAGGGCGACTCCTCGACCCAGCTCTTGATTTCGTCCATTCTTGATTTCCTTTCGGGTAGTGACTACAGATCCTGGGCTAGAACTCTGGAATCAGACATGAGTGAATCGATTCGTCTCCGGCAATCTCGCGAGCCAATGTCTTGATGGCCAACTCTGCGTCCTGGAGTTTGAAATCGTGGGTATGCATGATCTCGAAGGGGTAGCTTCGCTTCTCGAGCAGTCGAATGGCACTCGCATAGCCAGTGCGCGTTACCCCAATCGCCCCCTTGATGGTGAGTTCTTTGAGCACGACCTTGTCGGAAATGAACCCCGGGATCTCTTTGAAGCCCTTCATCCCCGCCAACACGATGGTTCCGCCCAGGCGCGCAAAGTCGATCGCCTGCACGACGGGCTGGGTGGCGTAGCTCGACACGTCCACGACGACGTCTGCCCCCCTGCCATTCGTGTGTTCCTTGATAATGTCCCGGGGGTTTTCGTTTTCGACGTCGATCGTGACGTCTGCGCCGAATTTCTTTGCAATCTCGAGCTTGTCTGCATCGGCCGCAAGCCCCGTCACAATGATCTTGTCTGCGCCGGCTTCCCGGCAAGCCAGCACGCTCCCGAGCCCGCGCTGGCCCGGCCCCATGATGACCACGGTATCGCCGGGACCCGTCTTGGGAATTTCAACCGCCCAACGAAAGCCGGCACCCAGGGGATTGAACATCACTGCGATCTCTGGAGGCAGAGTGGCATCGACCTTGTGGATCACCGCATTCGGATCGAGATACATGTACTGAGAGTACGAGCCCCAGAGCCCCGGATCGACGGACAGAGGGATGTAGGAATAGATCCGACGGGTGTCACATAAATGATAAGAACCGCCCATGCACGGACCACAGTGATGACAAGCAAGCATCGTCTCTACCGCGATACGATCACCGACGTCCACTCCCCAACGCTTGGCGGCTCGATCGCCTATGGCGACCACGGTTCCCAGGGGCTCATGTCCGGGAATCACGGGCATTGGAGTCCGAAGCACGCCCTCGAACTGCTCATAGTCGCTGCCGCAAATCCCGCATGCATCGATTCGCATGATGCCAGCGTCATCGGAGATGTCAGGCATCGGGATGTCCATCGCTTCGAGTTTGCGGGGCGCGGTTTGGACCATCGCGAAACTGGTCTTGGGCAGAGTCATGGATCTCCCTCCTTCTATTTATCTGTTTGCCTATCGCCTAACGATCCACTCATTGCACGGGATCGAGTCTGAATCGAGCAGCTGGCAAGAGCCGCTCTGCCGCCACCATTCGGCGCACTGCTCGGGCCCTCTCTTTAGTCAAAGCGGATCTCACAACCTCGATTCCCGCCTCTGGTGCTCTCTAGAAGGCGCGCTACATTAAGTCCAACATACATGTCGGGCTTAGTAGGTGCAACATCCTTGTCGGAGATAGCTGCCCGGAAGCTGGGAATGAGAAGCGGAGTCGGAGAACAATGAAATGACGAGCCGGCCCACCCCCGGGGAGGAAGCCCCTGTTGCGGATCGCAAAGCGAACTCCCGAGAGCGCGCCCAACGGAGCGACGCCAAGGCCTCCCGCAAAACGCTATTGGCCGCCGCCCGCGAACTCTTTGCCGAGCGGGGCCCCGAGGCCCTGACCATCGTCGAGGTTGCCAAGCGCGCGGGCCTGAACCGCAGCACCGCCTATCAGCACTTTCGCAATCGCCACGAACTCACCCAGGCCGTCGCCGAGCTGTTTGCCGATGACCTTCGCCAGATGATGCAAGAACCTCGCAACCTGGGGGAGCAGATCAACTTCTTCGTGCACTACTTCCAGGAGCATCCCGACATCGGACGCCTCTGGATGTTCCACCTCTTGATGGATCAGAACCGACCCAAAGAAGGTTGGGGGGACTACATCGGATCCGTGCAACGCATGGCCAAGAGTTCCCGCAGTCTGCCCGGTATCGATGGAGAGATGCTCGGACTGATCGGCATGTCGTCAGCTCTGATGTGGAGCGTCATGGCACCCCAACACTCCCAAGGCAAAGGGAGCACGCGTGCCGACACCGATCGCTTCGCTGCAGAACTCAAGCGTCTCTTCCTGGCCGGAACCCTGCGTCCGGAGTTTCTGACAGACGCCAGCCCGTACACCAACGCCAACTCCAACCCCGAGACGAGCACGGAGACAAGTACCACTACCAGCACCGACTCCGGCAATGATTCGATCGACTAAGAGGAACAACGCATGAGCGACGCAAAACTCGTCTCCCTTGGAGATCACTCGATCAATGTTCTGTCACAAGGTCAAGGTGAGCGGCATTTCACGTGCCTGCACGGCCTGGTCGACACCCTCGACATTTGGAAGCGGCTGCTCCCCAGCCTCGAATCCAGGGGACGGGTCACTCACATCGATCAGCGTGGTCACGGCGAATCCGATTCGCCGGAGGGACCGTACTCGCGAGCGGATCTCGCCGCAGACGTGAACGGCGTGCTCAAAGCGGAAGGAATCGACAAGACCATTCTTGTGGGCCACTCCATGGGGGGCATCGTCGCCATGGCGACAGCCCTCGAATATCCCGAACGCATCGCAGGTCTGGTGCTGATCGGCACAACCAGTGAATGCCGAGAGAAGGTCGCCGGTTGGTACGAGCGCATCGCCCTGTCGGGCGAAAACGATGGCAACGAAGGCTTGGTGCGCGCCATCTACGGAGAGAAGTCGCGCAATACAATCGCTGGTAACGCCCAGGGCATCGCCCATGTAACCCGCATGCTCAAGAGCTTGTTCAGCGATCCCCTCACTCCCAAGCTGGTGAATATTCAATGCCCTGCCCTGCTCGCCGTAGGCGAGAAGGATCCCATGGGTGCAAAGGCGAGCCACATCGTCCACGACGCCATGCCGGCAGGACGCGCACGGTTATTGCAAATCCCCGAGAAGGGACATTGGCTTCAGATCGAAGCCGTCGATGAAGTCGTCGCGGCCCTCGATAGCTGGCTCACGGAATGTGAGCTTTGACGATTGGAACATCCATAAACCATCCCGAGCTTCAATAGGAGCACCCCCCAATGGAAGCTTGCAGAGTCGATCTACTCACCCTTGAAGAAGCCAAGAAGGCCGCAGAGACCGTGAACGTGCCTTCTGCGTTGGCGGAGCTGAACGTCTTCCGCGTCATGCTGAACCGTCCCAAGACCGCCAAAGCGCTCTCGGACCTTCTTCTCTCCCTGCTCTTTGGCGGAGAACTAGACGACCGCCTGCGAGAACTGCTCATCATGCGGATAGGCTGGAGCACTGGCTCCGACTATGAGTGGACCCAGCACTGGAAAATCGCCCGAGAACAATTCGGCTGCAGCGACCAGGACCTGCTCGAGCTTCAGGGCGACTGGCGCAAGAGCGACCACTTCAGTGATGACGACAAGATCCTGCTCTCCGCCGTGGATGCCCTGGTTGAAGACGGCACCCTCACCGCTGAACTCACTCAGGAATGCATCGATGCGTTTGGCCAAAATGCCACCATCGAACTCACCACGGCCGTCGGCTGCTGGAGCCTCGTTTCAAAAGTTGCCAGGTCCCTCGCGATTCCCCTCGAAGATGGAATTGCGTCCTGGCCGCCAGAGGGTGTCCAGCCGTAGGAGTCTGCGCGATGCTTGCGGCACGATGAACCGCCGCAACCGGCCTGCCTCCCCTCACCACCGTGGATCGAGCCCCTCGAATAGAACTCGCCTAGAAAGAAATGGTCGCTACGCGAACTGTCCACCCTACCGCTCAAGCGGCTCGGCGAACTCAACAACCACCCCCGGACGTGACCTCAACCATCGCCGAACCGATGCCGCCTGGTCGTCACCGCTCACCTGATCCCAATCCGAAACAAGTAGACGACCGCCGTTCCGCTGCAGGAATCCGGCAACCTCGAAGGCGTCAATGAGCGTCGCGACTTTTTCGCGAGAACACCGGAGCGCAAGCGCCCACTCGTCGGCGGACACGTCCGAAACATCCTCGGTGCCCCGTACATCGACGACAAACTCAATCAACATCGCTCAAAGACCGACGGCGGCGATTGGCGGGAGTTCTAGGGCCTCTGCCAGTCGCATCACGTTTGGGTCATGTTGAGGTCTTTCGTAATCCACGTTGCCTCTCCCCTCTCTCTCGTCTCCCACAGTACCACGGTTCGAACCAGAAGCAGATTCACCATTCTCGCCAGCGTGATCCTTGAATCAATCGAAGCACTCTCAGTGAGCGCAGCCAAATTTGTTCGGCGTCAAGGGACGTCTTTGCCTATTGACAGACGGGGGCCTGATAGGTGTTGGACGGCAGGCGCGCTACTTGGGCAAGCGGCCTCGACGAACGACAACCGGAGAACCGTCGGCAACGAAGGCTGAGCTTGGTGGGCCAGAGAGCGCATCGCGAAATTCGGGTCCGTATAGCGAGGATACATCACACTCGAGCGACGCAGTCTCGGCGCGCCACACTCGCCACCGTGGATGCTCGACCTGGTATTCAACGGCGGAATGATTCGGTTGCTGTGCGTAGCCCCAATAGTGCTCGGTGATGAAGGCCTCTTCCGCGTCATCCTCAGGGAGGACCGGGCTCCCGGAGAAGGTCGCAGATACGCCCTCCCAGCGAACGTCGTGTCGCCATTCGTAGGAAACGCGATTCGACCCCGCTCCTTGAGAAAACTCGACATCGTGTCGCATTGGCAGTGCTCTGTAGTTCTCTCCGTAGACCTGGTTCGCGATGAGGGCGATAGCCCGCTTGGGAACTAGCTCCTGCACGAACACAACACCGCGGCGCCACTCGCCTTCGTTCTTGTGGCGCACATAAAACCGAAGATTGACCTCCTCGAAGTGACGATGAAACGGGATAGGAACGCCGAGTACGCGTGTTCGAAGAAACTGAAACCCGACGACACTCACGAAGGTGCGCCCGTGCCACGAGTCG